>JAIPIC010000094.1 GCA_021734865.1 Candidatus Woesearchaeota archaeon
GCAAGTGCCACAATATTAAGTAACATTTTTGGCAAAAAACTATGATTGCTAATTAATCGTTTTTCTTTATATAGAAGATTGAGAAATTGTTGTTCTTTAGAATATAGGTATATGTTACGTAATTTCGGTACTATACAAACAATTGGTAAAGTCAACTAACGTGGGTTTGGGTAACAAATATATGCAAAGCAGATTTTGGGACTGTAAATTACTCTATTTACAGAAAATTCTTCTTTGCAAAAAGGATTTATCGTTGTGTTTCTTCGTTGATGAATTTGGTCATAAATTTTGCTTTTTACAAAGAAGAACGATTTGACCCACTTAAGTTGACTTTACCCTAACAATTATCTTCTAGAAATATCTGAAAAAAACAGTTCATCACTTAAAATTTCTAATTAATGTCTTGAAAAAAAACACAAACAAACAAATTTTGATTTATTTAACCTCACGAAGTTAATACAAAGATATTTATATGAAAAAGATAAATAAATCATATCAATTAGTCATATTTAGCAAAAGATTTAAATACAAGTTCTTTATAACCTTTATAAATTTAACTATGGGTGGGGTTAAAAGTATTGCGTACGATCACTAATAATGATTAAAATAAGCTATCTTGCTTATCGTCTAATGCTTTGGAAAGCCTTAAAAAAGGTAGTAAGTGACCCTAATCCAATGCAAGGTGATTAATATGTCGTCATATGTTAAAAAATGTCCGGAATGCGAATCGATAAACTTATTCATAAACAAAGAAAAAGGTGAGGTCATCTGCAAAGATTGCGGTCTTGTAGTGGAAGACAAACTAGTTGACTTTGAGCAGGAATGGCGTGAATTCGACAGCGAACAAGCCGAGAGAAAAAGGCGTACTGGCGCACCTATGAGTTATACTCAATATGATCAGGGTTTAGGGACAGAAGTTGGTCAGAAACTTGATCTTTATAAACTTGACAATAAAGAGAGAAATAAATTCTTCAGATTAAGGAAGTGGCAATATAGGATTAGTACAGCTATTGAAAGAAACCTGAAACTTGCTCTTGCAGAGCTTAAAAGAGTTTCATCATATTTAAAACTGCCAAAGTCTGTTGAAGAGGAATCTGCACGCATATACACCTTAGCTGTCCAAAGAGGCCTTGTAAGGGGCAGATCAATGGAAAGTGTTGTTGCTGGTTCATTATATGCGGCATGTAGAAGGCACGAAGTGCCACGTACACTAGATGAGATTTCTGAAGCAAGTGGTATAGAAAAAAAAGAGATTGGAAGGACATACAGATTCATCACAAGAGAATTGGGGATATCAATACTGCCTTCAAATCCAGCAGATTATATAGCAAGGTTTTCATCTGCACTAAAACTTAGCGCAGAGACCCAGTCAAGGAGTATAGAAATACTTGAACAGGCTCAAAAAGCTGAATTAACAAGTGGCAGAGGTCCAACAGGGATTGCAGCAGCTGCACTTTATGTATCTGCTCTTATTCACGGAGAGAAACGCACACAGCGTGAAGTGGCCGATGTTGCTGGTGTCACTGAAGTAACTATAAGAAACAGATATAAAGAACTTCTCGAACAACTTGATCTTGAGAAAGAGATAAAGAAAACAAAGAGAAAAAGAAAAGATGATTAAGGCATTGGCCTTCTTACCATAATAGGTATCTTCCCCTCGACAAACTCCAGTTTTGCTATCTCAACTGGATTATACTTAATTTCTTTAAGTTTAGCCTTTGTCATATTAATGAGGATAGGAGCTCCAAGAGAAATCTGTAGAGCTCTGCTGCCTATCATTCTTGCCCTTTCATATTTTGTAAGTAAATTAAAATCATCTACTTCAACGTTCTTCATCCTAATCACCCAAGATGCTTTCTAAGAACTTTATCGTTCTCTTTTGCAAGTCTGGTCATTTCGACTATCTCTTCTTTTGACAAAGCATCATTTCCACCCTTCTGAAGAGCACAAATTTCACCTTTCTCAGTAAAACACACAGTCAGCCTTGCACTTACTAATTTTTCTTCCTCTGCAGTTGGATCAGTAATCAAGTAATCCTCAAGCTTATAGACAGTGTTAGCGATGACTTTTTCAGTCA
This sequence comes from Candidatus Woesearchaeota archaeon, assembly GCA_021734865.1. GTDB lineage: Archaea > Nanobdellota > Nanobdellia > Woesearchaeales > JAIPIC01 > JAIPIC01. The sequence goes on from JAIPIC010000094.1 coordinate 2,078, forward strand.
GAGGCAGACCATCTTTAGTCTTGTTCTTATAGTCGACAGAACCGTCTTCAAATGCAGGAAACTTTGTGTCGAGCAGTGCTGCCATAACAGCTAAACTTGCTGCATCCAGAATATTACCATTATCATTGATGGTACAAATATCAACAAGGACACCCCAAACTTGTTCATCATTACTGATTACAAGCTTGCTGACATCAAGAGCGCCAGATTCTCTGATACCTCTGTCTACAACTCTTGCAACTTCTATAGCCCAGCTAGAAGGTGGTCCCGGTTCAAAATCCTGTGACGAAAGCGGAAGTAGCTCCGCACCAACCATAAATACTCCTTTATTAGGTGTATCAGGGTAAGGTTTCTCGATGCTCATCTTGACACCAGCAATAAGCTCAGTGTCTCCAATCTTAACACGTGCTGTACCTTCTGCGGTCTCAGCAATTCCGGTTTCGATTACAATATCTCTGTAATCATTTAGCTTTCTGCCATCAAATCTGAGGTCTTTTGAAAGATAATTGATTATATGTTTAGCTTTATTCATTTTTATCACTGAATTTGTTTTTTAATGCAGATTTTTGGAATTCTGCTACTTTTCTACATGCTTCGATACCCATGTCGACTACAGTGCCCATTTCATCTGGAGGTAATAAACCATCCATCTGCAATAAGGTTACCTTACCTGATCTGGTCTGTATAGCCATTGGTATATCAGCAACATGAGTTCCTTCAAGTGCTTCTTCATGATAATCAAGATCGATTACCAGTTTCTCTCCAATTCTGCCTACACTAATTGCAGATACAAGATCCTTCATAGCAATTCCTGCATCTGCTAGTGCTATAGATGCAGCACATATACCTGCACATCTTGAACCAGCATCAGTCTGAGGGAATTCTATAAAAACATCCACTACTGCATTTGGAAAATCGTTAAGTTCCAGAGCAGGCAGTAAAGCCTTCTCTGTAACAAGACTTATCTCCTGCGATCTTCTACTACGTCCAGGTCTGACTCTGTCTCCAGCTCCTGAAAAAGGCATCATGTTATAATGGCATCTTAGAATGCCTTTCTTTGGATCCTGTAGGAACTTAGGATAAAGATTTCTTGGTCCATAGACAGCCGCAAGTGCTATTGTATTTCCAATTTTAAATCTTGCAGACCCGTCAGCATTTGGAATAACTCCAGAGCTGCATTCTATTGGTCTATGCTCAGACCAGTCCCTGCCGTCATGTCTTTTATCGTAACTCATTTTTGTTCACCTTCAACCGGCATTTCTTCTACTGTTGAATCTTTTGCCCCACCATCTGTAACAGTCCCAAGGTATTGTTTTATGTTCTCTGTCAATCCTTGAAGATGTGACTCAGATTCGATTTTCCTGATGGTGTTGACAACTATTATCTCAGCTTCAGGTTCACCCTGAAGCCAAACGACACCATTTTGTCCGATTATAATCTTGGTGTTTGTCATCTGTTTTATCATGCTCACCATTGAACCTTGTTTGCCAACAATCCTTGGTACTTTCATTGGAGAAACCTTGATGATTCTACCACTAATAAGTTTCCTAAGACCTGGACCTCTCATTGTGAGATCAACCAGATTCTGGCTGGTGACATTTGAAATCTTTGTGACTATCCTGTCGCCGATATCAAAATATTTGGTCAGATCAGCACCTCTTGCAATAAATTCAGAAGATGCGTCTTTAACACTGAGCATTGCTGAATATGCAGAGTTTGTATCAACTCTCCAACCATTGATGCTAACATCGACTACTTCACCAATAATGATATCATTCCTTTTTGGATGATATTTTCCTGACAATGGAATTAATTTGATGATCTTATTGTCAATATGAACAAGACCAACTCTGGAAGCCATTATCTCTTCTCCTTCCCTGTATGTTCCACTTGTTGGGATATAATCCATTCCTCGTGCAAGCACTTCGCCAGGCACGACAATATCCCTTTCTTTAATAAGTAATTCACTCATTTACTTCACCTATTCTTCCTTTATAATCTTTGATTCCATTGTACCCTGAGTCAAGCTGTTGAGTTTTTCAAAAAACTCATTAATCATACCAGCTGGAACAACAACATCCACACTTAGACTGCCGTCGTTTAGCCAGTTTTCGCTCTTCAAATCTCCATAATTCTTCAATATAGGATAAGATTTACCCGCATAAATTGCTGGAATTTGGACATTTACTTGTTTTGAACACAGCTTTATGGGCAATATTGGTCTGATCTCTTTAATAATGTCATTTACCTGCTGTTTAGCAGATTTGAAAAGGTTGACATTTACTCTTGCTTCCTCAATAGCTGCCTCAATTCGGGCTGCTGGGTGAGGTAGATTAGTTTTAGGATCAACACCAAATTTTGAAATCTGATTTATTATGTTCTTTCTTTTGGATTCTTTCAGCTTGTTGCGGTATTCCGCTGTAAACTGAATTTCTCCTTCAGTCATGATCAATTTTGCAATCTCAAGCACGTCTTTGGTATTGAATAATGTTTCCAAAGAGGCCTCAGCTGCAAGCAGACCCTTTTTTGCGTCACTAAAAATCTGTTCACTCTGAAGAACTTCTCTAATATCAACATTCTTTCCCTCTTTGAATTCTACAGCCTTATCGCTGTCAATTGCTACTTCAAAGATTTCTCCACCCTTCCTGATCCGGGCTAAGTTGATATGAATCTTTTCCTTATCAAAGCTTACAGGTTTCATCTATTTAACCTCATTAAACACCTTTTCGATAAGCTGAGCATCCAGCTCATGTGTATTGTTATCCCCAGTCTTTACAGCAACTGCTTCAATTCTTGAAGGGTTGAACTTATCATCCAGTGCTTGCTTCATAGCTTTGATAGCAAGTCTGAGTGCTTGTTCAATAGTTATGTCATCCTTATATTCCTTCTGCAGAACTTCCTCGATAACACTCTCACCTTCACCGATTACTGAAGCTTTATACTGAAAGTAAATCCCTATTGGATCGGTTTCATAAAGTTTAGGCACACCATCATCTATACCAGCTACTAATAAAGACACTCCAAAAGGCCTCAAACCTCCACTTTGCGTGCAGACTTGTTTAAGATTACATGCATCCTTAACGATTGATAAAACATCGATCGGCGAGTCATAAGTCACCTTATGTTGTTGCGCTTTAAGTTGTGCTCTATCAATAAGCACTCTGGCATCACTGATAATCCCAGAAGCAGTTGCAGCTATGTGATCATCAATCTGAAATATCTTCTCGACAGATTTAGGAATGACCAGATTGTCCATAATCCTTTTATCTGTTACCAGTAAGATACCATCCTTACATGTGATCCCCAGTGCGGTTGAACCTTGTCTGACTGTTTTCTTGGCATACTCCACTTGAAGGAGTCGTCCGTCAGGACTAAACATCGTAATTGCACGATCATATCCCATAATCTGGTGCGGCATTGGTTGTTGCATTTATATCCCTCCTTTAACTTTTGCAATAGACCCACTTATTCGGCAGCTTTCCATAAATACAGTTTTGGTATTAAATTTCAAACCAAAACATAGTGCTGCCTTTAGCATGTCTGTGTATTTCCTATCGATCTTGACCAGAATCTTCCCCTCATCTGAGGACTTAAAACCAATATTGGACCTGGCCAGATTTTCAAGGCCGAACAAACCTGAGAAAGCATTCGTAATAATCTTGCTCAAATTTTTAAAATCAGCATCAAACTTTGCATGAATCAAAACATATCTTTGTTTCTGTCTTTTTGACGGTAAAGTTTTCATAGTAAGAAGACAATTAAGTCGTTTCCCCTCCAATTCTTCTCTCTAAGTTTGCGAAATGGACTTTATTTTATAAATGTTGCGTTTTGTGACAATGTTTCCTTATGAGCAATAGAATTTTGGCTTTAGCCAAATTCTCGCTTTGCAAAAAGCGAGCAAAAGTTCTATCATACTTTTAAATCGATTCCTTTTCAGATTTAACTCAATCTTTGCTGCTTGAGCAGGAGTTATAAA
>JAIPIC010000016.1 GCA_021734865.1 Candidatus Woesearchaeota archaeon
AGCAATGATTGGCGAAGCAGGGCCAGAGGCAGTAATTCCACTAGGAAAAGGCGGAACTGGTGGAAACGTTATAATCAATAATCCAATCATGACGGATAGTAGTTTCATTAAGAAAGTAACAGACCAAGTGTCAAAGGTTCTTCAATCTAAACAGCGATCGAGGTTCAGTTAGATGGAAAAGATAATTGAAAATCGTCTTAGGAATATTGAAAAATCATTAAACGAGATTAACAAAAAAGTATCAAACCTTGAAAAATATTTCAGAGAATCAATTAATTATTTATGCGCAAATGCTCAATTAACCAAACAGGTAGTCAATAATACTCAAGCATCAACTAAATTATTACAGGAGATAAAAAATGGTAACTCTCGATTCGAACTCTCTAGGGAATGTTCAGGTGGAAACCCAGACGAAGGACTCGAACCTATTCAACCAACCACTTCCGTATAGCGACAGTGCAGATACGCTCCTAATGGACCTACTTGGAACTTCTAGAACCATCCAAATAGATGGAAGATTCACAGGCACAACTGCACAACTTAGAACATTCATAACAACAATAGAAGGAATCCAAAATGGACAGCAGACAGGTAGTGCTTATGTTGGAGATTTAGTAGTAACGAGCAAAACAGTTCAAATTCAAACATTCAGCTGGACATACGAAAAAGCAAATCTTGGAGAAGTAACTTATAGCTTAACATTAGTTGAAGGGACGGTGATTTAATGGTACAATTCACAAGGGTTGTGATTAATAGTATAACAGTCAAAGATGACTCGTCTACAGATCCTAAACAGATAATTGGCTGGGAATATGAAAAAGAAGAAGACTCTCCAGTAACCGAAATTGAACTAACCGCACCTAGGACTATTTTCGACTTAGTTGATGTTTCAAATGGCCAAATAGTAGAAGTTTATTCATCTGAGGATGACATAACTTATACAAGGATATTTTATGGCGCAGTAGATAAGGTAGAAGAAAATGGTGCTAGTTATACAATTACTTGCAAAAACGAGCTGTACGCCCTTGTGAGGCAGAATGTGAACAAGATATACGACTCCTCAATAGATCCTTCAGCAGGAAAACTAAGCGCTATCGCAGAAGACCTAATCACTACACAAGGAGGACTTTTGTCGGATGTTCAAGACAGCGGAACAGTAATCCTAATTGATGAATTCAAATGTATCAATACCGACATCTATGAAAGAGTACAAGCAATAAAAAACGCACTTGGTTGGTCAATGTATTATAATGACACCGACAGAACAACATATCTAGAGCCTCAAGGATTTACAGATTCAATGATAACTCTCACGACAGGAGACAATATAGTAGGAGTACCAAAATGGGAGTTTGATAACTCTCAAATGATTAATGACTTGATAGTTCAGGGTGCGACTATTCAAACACACTTAACTGAAAGCGGCCAAATAGGAGTAACTTCGGGATTTACTACAACAGGCATCACATTAACTAAGACTCCAGACAGTGCAGAGGTGTTAATAGATGCAGCAGACCCACCAACAACCCAACTTGAGGGTGGAACTAAAGATGCCTCGACAGCACACGATTATTACATTGACCGTGAAAACAAAGGAATAATCCCTGCAACAGGTACGACATTCACAAGTAGCGATTATGCAATTGTAAACTATAATTGGTCAGCAGACATTCCAATCCATATGGTAAATCAAGAGTCAATTGATACCTATGGGTTGTATGAGTCGGTCATGAGACTTTCAGACATTACATCCGTAGCAGATGCAGAATCTCGAGCAAAATCAATTCTATCAAGACTAAGCGTACCATTCATTACTGGCACAATGATGGTCAAATCAAATGTAGACATAAAACTCGGAGAATTAGTCACTGTCCAAGATAACATCACAAGAAAGACCGTAAACGGCCAATACATGGTTAGCAAAATTACTTACAAATATCCAAGTCCTTTTAATGAGGTCAAAATTGGCGATAAGGAGTGGCGATTAGCCGACTGGCAAGAAAATACTGAGGCCAGACTTAAACGACTAGAAGAACAATTCGTAAGAAATCAAGACATCATAACAGAACTTAGAGAGTTCAAAAATACTGCACTAACTGGATTCAAAACGCCAGTTCCAAGATACAGAAAAGTTCTAACACAAACGCTCTCAGGTACTAATTTGTTTATTTTAGGACATCCGACTTATGGTGTTTTAGGAACAAATCAATTGGGAGATTCTGGTGTCGGAGCAGAGACAGACGCATTCGTCCAACAATATCAAGACGAGTACACTGAAGAGTTCGTAGATAGCGACTTTGAGTCTACCAATACAACAGCCACATTGGGAAGTGGAAGTGTCAGCTTTACTAGCGGACAAATAGCTGAAAGTGAGTCAATCGACTACAATAATGGAACAATCACAACTGCTAAGTTAACAAGCACAGAAGTGAGCGGATCCTTTGACTATGAGATGACTGCCAATGGCACTGATTGGGAAAGCGTAACCTCTGGAGTAGCTCACACATTCACTGAAACTGGAACAGATTTAAGATGGCGTGCAACTGAGAATGCAGCCTCGACTGGAGAAATATCTGAATTAAAAATAGAGGATTATCACTAACTAATTAAAACCCTTTAAATAAAAAAGGGAGTTAATATCAATATGGCAAGAGACGAAAAAGGAACATTCAAGAAAGGACATATCCCAAAAGGATATGTAATTCACCACATCAACGGAAATAAACTCGATAACAGGATGGAGAATTTAAGTTTAATGATAAATTCAGAACATCGGTCGCTCCACAATAAAATGGAGCTAAAAAACAATCCAAAAAGAAACTTTTTTGGTAAAAATCAATATTTGAGGGGTGAGGAAAATTAGTACCGGACAAAAAATCACTAAAAATGGATTGAAAATAATGCTTAATAGAACCTTCAAAGCAACGCCTGATTATTTAGAACCCTCTGTTTTTAAGGTTGGAACTGGAACTGGAACACCTGAAGTTAGTGATACCGACCTTGGAACTGCGGTGATAATTAGTGGTGGAGCTTACATCAAGGACTTTATTTCAGGATACCCAATTCTAGACGAAACAAACCTTCAAGCGACAATCAGATGCTTTCTTAATAGTCTTGAAGCAAATGGGAATAATTTAACTGAATTTGGAATATTTAATGAGGACGGGACACCTTTGATGTTCAGCCGAGCAGTACACACAGCAATAAATAAAACTTCAAGCGTACAAATCGCTTATGTGGAGAAAGATAAATTATAATGGCAAACCTAAAGAGAAACAAACTGGGAAGATTTGTAAGGAATAAAGAGGATAGGCATTGTCTTAATTGTGGAAAAGTCTTATGTAGATATGGGAAATCAATTAGATGCAAATCTTGTAGAAATAAATATAATCACCCAAAAGCGGGAAAAGGAACTTTATCGGATAAAGGCCATAAATTAATTACTAAAAAAGGAAAACAAATCAGGGAACATAGATATGTGTGGGAAAAAACAAATAATATGAAAATCCCAAAAGGATTTATAATTCATCACATAGATAACAATAAAATAAACAATAAACCAGACAATTTGATGCTTATGTCAAACGCAGAACACACGAGTTTACATAGAGCACAGAGAATCTGGTTAGGATTATAAAATGGCTGGAGAGTCTGAATTCCCAAAAAGTGATGGCGATGTATTGTATGCTAGTGAAGTTAATTATTGGAACACTTCAATTAGTAATACTACTGGAAAAGTTAGGGGTATTAGTTCAACATATTTCGACAGCTTAGATGGTTCAAACCTAACAACAATTAGTATAAATGTGGCGGGAAAAGCATCTCTATCTGCAGGAAGCGGAACCAATGAACTACAAGAGATTACTGTTGGGGCAGACTTAAGCGGACAAAAATTATATTTTTATGGTTATGTTTCGAATGGAGATTATAGCGGAACAACCCTTAAATTATCAATTCAAGTAAACGATGTAGAAAAAGATTATATATCTGCAGGACAGAACTCATCTGCAGAAGAATTTATGTTAGAAACATCAACACTTACAACAAATGATACGGTTCAAATAAAAATAATAAGGTCGGGCTCTTGTTCTGGAAGTTATAAATATTGTCTACTCGGTGTTTCCCCGTCTTCAGTTGGGGGCATTTCATAATGAAATACAAACAATCACAAATTTATTTTTGGCGTTCTTCAGAAGACTTATTTGGAAAAGCAATTACTTATTATAATAATAAAACATTTCCTAATCAAGAATGGCTACCAACCCACGTAGGAATAATCTCACAAGTAGATAATACAACTAAAAAAGTATTAATACACGAAGCAGGACCAAATGGATTTTTAAGTTCTTGGTATGATTTTGAATGGTTAGAAAATAAGATAAAAGAAGGATATGTTAAAATAGGCGAAACAAAAGAACCATTAAATGATAACGTATTTCCAGCTTGTGAAAAATATAAAGGGATAAGATATGGATGGTTAGATATTATAGGAATAGCATTAAATTATTTAATTGGTTGGAAATTATTAGGTATTACAGGAAAGAATGCTATTATTTGTAGTGAAGCAGTAAGTAGAATAATTTATGACTGCTCGAAAAAAACAAATATTGCAGATGAGTACGGAATTGTTTATGACGCAGTAACACCTGCACATATTTATCTTTCTAAATATTTAAATTATAGGAGAAAATTATAATGGAAGAAAATAAATATAGTTTTTGGATTGGTCTAGTTAAGACAGCAAATAATGAACATGGACTAAATGGAAACAATGGAGAAGATTATCAGAGAAACAACTCATATGGTTCTGCAGGTATTGGAGGCAGTAAGGGGAGGCATCATTTATCTCCTGGTGCAGGAGGTGCAGGTGGAACTGCAAGTTTAACAAGTTTCCAGGTTTTTGACGCAGATTTCAATCAAATTCATATAGATTCGAGTACTGGTGGAGGCGGAGGAGGTTCAGGTTCCACTGGAGATCCAATGGACGGTGCATCAATCGGTACATCAGTTGGTGGAGCAGGAGGCGCAGGTGGAGGCTCAATCATATTTATCGTTGGTGGAGATTTTACAATAGAGGCTACGGGAGTGATTACATGTGACGGTGCTGATGGAAATCCAGGTGTGTCAACAGGAATATCCAGTGATCATGCTGGTTCAGGCGGAGGAGGCGGAGGCGCAGGTGGATGTGTTTGGATACTATACAATGGTTCATTAACAAATTCAGGAAGTATATCTGTTTCAGGAGGCGCAAGTGGTGCTGGTTCATTAGGAGTCTCCGAACAGGGTGGAGGCGGAGGAGGTGGCGGTTCCTCTATAAAAAATACAGGAACAAATGGTTCAAGTGGCGTACCATTTGATGGAGGTGCCGGAGGTGCAGGAGCCATTGGAGCTTCAAGCCTACAACATGTATTAAATTTCCCACCCCTAGTTGTTCAGACATTATAATGGAATTCAAAACTGGACAAATAATCTTTTTTAACTGGAATAATCCCTTCATGAAATTGATAAAAATTTATAATAAAATTACTTACGGTGTGGATGGTTTTGCTCACTGTGGAATAATCACAAACGGTGGACTAGATGAAATTCAAATTCATGAGGCAATAGGAAAAGGTTTCGTAAAGTCTTGGTATCCTAAATTGTTCATCGAGAAAATGATAGAAGAAAAAACTTGCAAGATTCAATATCCGAAAATCAAATTATCCAATGTAGAAAAGAACGCAGACAATTATCTAGGTAAGGGCTATGGATTTTTAGACATTTTAGGAATAGGAATAAGTTTCATAACTGGATGGAGATTTATCAAACTTACCGGAGCGAGTAAGTTAATATGTAGCGAGGCTGTTGCAAGAATTTTATATGACTCTTCAAACAAAAAAATAAATTTTGAAGAAGAATACAAAAAGCCATATGACTTGATAACTCCAATGGATTTGTATCTTTCAGAACAATTGAAAAATGTCTAAATATATCGACGAGAATGAGTTTAGAGATTTTAAACAGAATTTTCATGCACTTATTAAAACCTTCAACCATGAAATCGGAGACTTAAAAAAGAGTTCAAGACAAACAGTCAGTGCGTTGAATAATATAGAAAAACTAGTTGCAGGAATGGGTGGAAAATTAGGAGTCCTGAGTAAATTGGTCTGGTGGATTCTAGGAATAATTTCAGTGATAGTAGGAGCTGCATGTCTTGCATCGATAGGATAATGGCAATTTCAAATAATACTCAAACAAGAGAATTCGATAAATTTGGAGGTACTGACAGAGACAATACCTTTGTCAAAACTTCCGTTAATGACCAATCTAGTGGATTATCTGCAGAAGTAATTCCAACTAATGGATACAACGGATTAGTCACAATGACTCCAGGTCATATAAGTACTAGCAATTCTACAAACACACCACTTCTGGCAGGAGAAACCTTCACTGGAGAATGGGAAGACATAACTAACTTCGGGAATATGAATATAATTATCTTTACTGACCAGATAAGTGCTGTTGATGGATTATGTATCGAAAAATCAACAGATGGAATTAATCCAATAGGGACTGACTGTCCAGACGAGTATACTATCCCTGCAAACACGACTAAGACATTCAGTCTTCAATGTGATGCAAAATATTTCAGAGTCAAGTACACAAACGGAGCAGTCGACCAAACAACATTCAAATTACAAACAACACTTAAACCATATTATGTAAAACCCTCAAGCCATAGAATCCAAGACATGATTACCACCGATGATGATGCAGAACTAGTCAAAGCAGTAATAACTTGAAAAAACCCTGCAGGAAATTTCGTTAATTTTACTTCAACAACGGCAGGAAATTTTAAAGTTAGTCTCGAGGAACTAGAAAATACAGTGAGTTCTAATTCTAATTCTCAATTGAATGTTACACCCTTTCATGCAGACGGGACTGAAGGAAACTTAATCTCAGGAATTAATTATGAATCAGGAAAGTCGGGAATAGATAGCTCAACTGAAACTCTCCAAACAATCAATTATGAACATCATGAAATTCATTCAGGAAGCCATTATAACTACTGTGATTATGATATTACTCCTTTAGGATCAGGAGATACAATCGAGTTTATTTTAACAACACCTGATACGACTACTTGGACGCATTTCAGTTTTCAGGTTTTTAGTTCTACTGGAGCAACAATCGAATTATATGAAGGAGCAAGTGGAATAACTGGCGGAACTGCAATCACTCCACGAAACAATAACCGAAATCATGCAGATAGTTCGACTATTACTTTATTAAAAGACCCAACAGCAATAACATCAGACGGTACAAGAGCTGCTGGATTTTTAGCTGGTGCAAACAGAGATGGAGGATCTATAGAAAGAGACAAAGAAAATGTACTAAAGCAAAATACTATTTATTTATTAAGAATAACAAGCCTTGCAGCATCTAATAATATCTCTTGGTGTGCTGAGTGGTATGAACATGCAGACAAGAATTAAAACAGTTTAAATAAACAAACAACCTAAGATAATCATGGCAAAGAAACCGATTTACAGTTCAATAACTGGGGTGTGGAAGTCTATAAAAAACGTATCAATAACTTGGGGGCCAGGGATTATTGCAATGTTAGTCAACCACCAGGCTGAATGGGTTCCAGTTGAATACGAAGTCCCAATGGGAGCATTCCTTGGTCTAATTTCGTACTTCGTAAAGAACAAAGTAGAATTCAAGAAGAAATAAAACCCTTTAAATAAAGAATCACCCTAATATAATCATGGCACCGACAAGTCAATCAACTATACTTAATCGTAGTGTTTACAATGGATCCCTTCAAGTAGCAGCGGCAGGAGACACTACTGCAAATCTTGATGTGACTCCAGCATCTGGAGATCAAATACTATATTCTATGAGAGTTATCGCACCATTAGCAGATACAGACTCCACACTAGAAATCTGGAAAGATTCTGCAATAGCAGGAAATTTAATTTTTGATGGTTACCTCGCAAACAGAGATGCCAACGGAGATATTAAATTCCCGCTAGGCGAAACTTGCACGACTAAGTGGATAGTTAAAGTTACTTCAACAACGGCAAGCGATGTTTTTGCACTAGCAATGCATGAGTAATGGCAGACCGAACAAAGCTGATTATAGGGTTTTTAGTCTTGACATTACTTGCAAGTGGGATAGTTTATGTTCAATTAGATAATTCTAAGATAAGAGTTGATGAGGACAAAACAACCTTCTATCAAAAAATAGGAAGATATTGGAAAGTCGCAGGACGTGAACAGAATCGTTTATTTGATGGAACCTCTATAATGAATCGTGACGCTCAAAATGTTCAAGTAGAAACAATAACCGAAGGAGAATTAATAACAATCATTCGTACGACACCATATCAAAGAGGGCCCACGATCGTGGATACCTATACTTTTAATGGATCTATAAGAGATGTTACTCAATTTCCTATAGACCATAAAGTTGAGATTTTTGATGGTGAAGGATATTTCTACAGGTACACTATTGATGACTTGACTGAGACTGGCCCAAAAAGAAAACTAACTGGCGAAACAGAAGTCTCATTCGGAATGAACATGAAGGTTACTCTCAATGAAGGATACAGATGGGCTTGGATAGGTTATCCTTACGGTTCAGATTCACTAAGCGCTCAATACGATATAGATTCAGATTATGAAGTTTTCAATGTGAGATTATTCGACCCACCAACCCTTAATTCTCCTAGTGACGGAGAAATAGAATTGAATGTAAATCCCGTAATTTTGAATGCAACAAGCGATTTATCTAATTCTAATTTTAAATTCTACTTGAGTAATGATACTACATTTACAGAAGATGAATTAGTCTGTAATTATTCTTCAGTTGGTTTAGAGGCTAAAACCTGTGAAGTTATGTCGGTTTTCCCACAAGATATTCCAACAGAAAATTTAGTTCTTTGGATTGACTTCGATGGTGACCTATTGGATAAATCTGGAGAGGGAAATAATATTTATTCTTCAACTATGAGCAGCGTTCCAAATGGAGGATTGATATTGGGAGGTTACGATTTTGATTATGGCGACAATTATAATTTTGTAGCTGATGATAATTCTCTAGACTTTGGTACAGATGGTTTTACAGTTTCTACATGGTCTTATTGGCAGGGAGGGTCTACAAATCAAAGAATAATAACTAGCAGTGCGTGGAAAGGAAGTTATAATTGCTATAATAGCCTCTCATCACCTTCTTGGGATTTTGGTCATGATGTAGGTGACGGATGTTCAATTGAAGTTTGTGTAAATAATGGAACTGTGACAACTGGGCCACAAAGAGTCTCTTTTAATTCAGTTGATTGTCCAATCGATAATCCTAACTCTTGGTATCACTATGTTATAGATTATAATCGAACTGCTGGAAAAGCTTTTGTATATGTTAATGGTAAATATCAAGGATATACAGATATTTCAGGGGTTACGGGAAGTTATGATAATTCAGGAACTTTGAAATTTGATAGACTTTATGGTTGGTACCATGAGGCCATTGTTGATGAGTATATGATTTTTAATAAAAGTTTATCAGCTGAGGAGATTAGAGATTTATATCACTCATTTGATAATACTTACTATTGGAAGGTTAATGATAGCAACGGAGTAGATTCTTCTGAGGCATCTTACCAATCTTTTATTATAGATAATGGTGCCCCAATAATTACTCAAGAGGTTGAAGATGAATATTGGCAAAGGTCAAACAACATCAATCTTGATTACTTAGTCGAGGAGGGAAATGGAGTTAAAAATTGTTCACTATATGGAAATTTTACTGGAAGCTGGGCATTGAATCAAACAAATACAACCTTGGTTCAGGGAGATAATTATTTTAATATTACCGTTCCAGAAAATGATATATACTCTTGGGCAATTGAGTGTTCAGATGAACTTAATAACACTGATATTTCTGGAAATAGGACATTTAAGGTTGGTAACTTCTTGCCTACAATAACTATCCTAAGCCCTCCACAAAACACCGATGAGAATGAGGTTAATTTTAGTTTAAGAGCATCAACACTTACAGAAGACACTAACATATCTTGTGATGTTTATATTAATGATACTCTTAATTTTACTATGGCAGTAGTTAATGGTGGAATAAATTCTACTACTGTTTCTCTATCTGACGGTTTATGGAATTGGTCTGCAAATTGTCAGAATGTTCAAAATAGTTCTTGGAATACTATCACTTCAACAAGAGATTTATTAATTGGACCATTGTTTAATGCAAGTTCAACATTCCATTATCCCACCTTTTCTCCAGGAGCAAGACAATTCCCAATAAGAGTTAATGTTTCTTCATCTGCCTCAAGAGATGTTTATTCGTTTATTGGAGTAGGAAATACTACTGAGTTATGGTTAACATTTGATGATTATAATTATATTATTATTCCTGCCCCTGCACCTACCTTAGAAGGTAGCGGAACATTATATAGTGATCCCTATCCCCCAGATATAGATTTCGGAGACCATTTGATTCCGTCAATTGTACCTTCAGGTTCGCCAAGTGGATACTATATTCAATTCACCTCAGGAGCCGAATCTGGAAATAATTATACAATAGATTACACCCAATCTGAGGGTAGTTGGAACGGTCTTGATTATTTTTCTCTTGCAGATTATTCTGGAGGTGCATCTGCAGGAGATACCTTTGATGTTTGGTATTCTTCTGGCGAAGAGGAGGTAATTTATAATATTACAGATTACTTTCAGGAGCATAACGCCTCTGTTGCAACAGGGAGTCCAGCTAATGTTTCTGGTAGATTCGGAGACGCTGTTGATTTTGATTATTCAAGTTCAATATCAATTCCTTCAAGTGATGGATTCAGTATTCTAAAAAGTAGAAATCATGCTTATTCTCTGTGGATAAAAAGTGATGATACAACCAACCATGGAATGGTTCTTTCTGTTTATGGTGATGGAACCTTGGAAAGGTCAAGATTGTTTATAGTTGCAGGAACTGGGGGAACTATTAGGTCTAACGATAATGATGGTACAACTAATATAAATCTTGATTCAACGTCAAATGTTGCAGACGGTGAATGGCATCATATCTTAATTAATTATGATAATCTAGGAACTGGAAACAAATCTCTTTATGTTGATGGAATATATGAGGGGACTGTGGATATGAGTTCAATGGATGATATTGACACAACCCAACCATTATATCTTGGGGCACTTTATGATAGCTCAATGAAATTTAATGGAAGTATAGATGAACTTGTTATCTTCAATAGAATATTAAATAATGATGAGATTGCAGAGATTTACAGTGGTGGTTCAGAATCTAGGAGACAATTGTCGACAGACATTTTTGATGCAGAAGGATTCAATAATTCAATAACCGCTTATTCACAAGGCTATACAGGGTACCCTAATGAGACTTTCTATGGCTACATTCAAGCTGACGCATTATGGGACACCAATGAAAACGGGACCATCTGGATTAAGCCGTCCTTCGCATTTGAAGATAGCCTATGGGCGGTCGAATTCAACCTAGATGGGCAGTCAGGAACGCCATATGACACCTCCTGCGGAGAGATAACCACTGGAGCTACAGTTGAGCAAAACATATCAAAAGAAGGCTCATACGCCCTTAATTACGGTTTACAAAGCTCCTCATTCGGTAATCAGGAGAGACTAGCATTCGGAATAATCAACTGGCCACGACAGCTTTATAATGATACGTTTAGAATATTCTTCAGATTGAACGGAACAACCTCAACAGGATCCGTAACAGAGTTATCCTTCAATCTAACAGAAGCACTAGACAGAACAGGAATAACTGTCGATATTAACGAATCAACAGCAAGACTCTACAGAGTAAATGAAAATGGTGGAATATATAACGACACGTCTATCTGCCTCGGACAACCAATCGTCATCGGATGATTGCCAATACAGGAAAATATGTAAGTTTTATGATAATTGCAACCCTCGACAGTTTGTTAAAGGTGAGATGAATATTTCTGATTGTTGGGTTAAGAATACTCTTGATGGGATTTTGAACGATATAGAAGATTTTAAATAGGATTATAACATTCAAATAATGGGGTTGGATTAAATCTTGATTATCTCGATTTTGCCTCTTCCAACCCCATTTATACTCTCCATAGGAAATCTTTTTTTTGAACCTACACTTCAGGGAGAACCAATTATTAGAAACTTTTAAAAAGAAAAGAGGTCTGTCTATTCCAGATGTAAAATGACAAATCAAATTTTAACTAAATGTTTTCGAGAAAGAGGATGGCATGCGTTGAACTCGCTAAATTTATTGGCTTATAGCCCTCTGGCTTATTGGTATGCAGGATCCCTAAGATTACACCCTGGAGGGATCTTAATGTAGAATTTCCTTTTTTTTGAAAATTAAGAAATTAGTAATCTTAGTTTGAAAAGAAAAAGAAAAAAAACAGTATCTACACGTAAATCGACAAAAAAATGGACAATTTAGATCGTGAGCTGAAAAGAACCCTAGGATTCAAGCCAAACCTCGAGTACTTAGATCCTGAAGGTATAACCTTTCTACAACACCTAGGAGAGTACGGACAAAGAAGCGAATGGATAAGCAAGGCATGCCAATTTTACTATGATTATGAAAAAAGACGGAAAGGATTCTTCATAAGATTAATAGATAATCACTTCGAAGCAATCAAGCATATACTAAGAATTATTGGAAGGAGGCGAAAAAAAGATGTTATGCAAAATTCATAGACTAACTAGAGTAGTAGAAGGTCAAACCGAATCAAGGATTTATGTCAAAACTCCAGAAGGATACTCACCCCTCACATTGAACCTCGAACAAACAGAAGAATTTATGTGTGAAAAAAATGAGGAAATAGGTGAAATTGACATCCCGCATTCAGTTAATAAAAAGATAGTCGTTTAATCAGCGACGATAAACAACAGAATAACCCCTATTTAAACTACTTGCCAATAATAGAAAGTTTTAAAAAGGGAAAGTACGTAGGGTAATCAGAGGCAAAACATGGAAACAAAAAAAATAACACAAAAAGAACTCAAAAAAAGAGCTCAATTTTTCGCTGCAACAGAAGTGTACAAACCACTAACAATGCTAAGAAAAATAACAGCTTACGGACTAATCGGGGCAGGAGCAATTACACTACCACTCCCAACAGGATCCATAATCGCAATAGGTGTCGGATGCGCAATGTTAGGAATAGACCCAAAGAAGTTATTAAACACCATCAAATTTTATGGAAAGAAGGTAGCAGACTGGATCTACGGGAACAGGAACTGGAAATTAATTAAACGAAATCTAAAATTGAGGTTTTTAAGATGAATGGCTCAGACGAAATAGAGATGATTGAACAAGAAAAAGAAATAGACAACTACATCGATGAATCCTACGATCGACAAAAAGATGACTTTGTCGAACAACAATACATTGAGAGAAAAGAGGAATCCGAATGGTAGGAAGACACACAATACAAATGAAATACAAAATAGAAACAAAAGACGGAAAGAGAACCTGTGGGAACTGTGGGAAACTATTCCCCCTAGAAGAATTCAAAACTAAAAAACCTGGATACGACTGGAGATGCAAAGAATGTAGAGAATATTTGGAGGCTTACAATGAATAAATTTCAAAAGGAGGTAAAATGGGAAAAGTAGAAGGAAAAATTAAATGTGCAACTCAAATCAAAGAGTTCAACGGAAAGAAGAGTATCGGATTCCAAGTAGAAGGAAAAGCGGACTGGTTGAATATCTATGGGGAAGAAGAAGCTCTAAACGAATGCATGAAGGTTGTCAAGAAAGGGAATGTAATCTCTTTTGATGTTGACGACCACAACGACGTAGCAAATGTGACCTTAATCGAGGAAGCCAAACAAGAAGAACATCACGACGACATGAATAACTTCGAAGATTTACTAGACAAGGCTCATGAAGAAGGAAAGTTAATGGAAATTAGAACTGAACTAATCGACCATAACTTCGAACAGAAATACGCACTAGTAAAGGCAACAGTAATCACTGCAAGCAAAGACGATCCAACCGCCCCAATTCGAACATTTGAAGCTCACGGAGACGCAACTCAAGAGAACACTGGAGACATGATTAAGAAGCACTACATAAGGATGGCAGAAACTCGAGCAATTAGCAGAGCATTAAGATGGGCAACTAACAATGCAAAAGTAGCTACCGAAGAACTAGAAAATTAATTAGCTAGCCCCCAGGCTTAGGGGATTATAATCAAACAAAATGAAAATAGAAATAGAATGCAAAGACCTAAACGAGCTCATGGATAACCTCATGACAGAGATTCCACAAATGTACGTGGACTTACATTGCAATAAATTATCCGGAGGAGATAAACTTAAATGGCAGGTCAAATGAACGAATGCAGTCTTCACGCTTACGAAGAAATAAAAGAAGAACTAGGAGAAAGACAACTCCAAGTATACAGCACAATAAAAGAACTACAATACGCAACAAACACAATGATAGCAAAATATCTAAACCTCCCAATCAACTGCGTAACTGGCAGAACAAACGAACTCCGAAAAAAAGGAATAGTCGAAAAGTCCCACATAAGCTGGGACCCAATAACTAAAAATAAAGCAACTTACTGGAGGCTTTCATAATCATCGAAGATGTTTCAATCTCTGACGCACCTCATTGATTGGCACAAGACCGAGCAAGGTGAGATAACCTCAAACTAGCAGGTTTAACTCCTGCCTGTGTCATCGCGCTATTAATCTACGGATTAGTAAAATTGGAGTGGCGCCCTGACCCTAGGAAAGACTGGAATGTGGCCTGTGCCTATGGCTAAGCACTTAACTTGACTCCACCAAAACGTCAAGCCCACATTTTATAATCATGGAAATAACTAAAATAGACAAAGAAATAGAAAGACTACAAGAGTTAAAGCAAGAATTACTCGATCAAGATTTTATAGAAATTGAACATAATAAAAAGACCTTTAGAATTTACAAATGGGAAAATAAGCCAGTTGGAACCTTCAAATATCCAAAAGGTTTTAGAATGGCTGAATTTCAAGAGTTTATTGATTTAGTAGATAGTAAAAAATATAAATTAAAAACTTGGATATATCATTGGGTTAAACATTTTTCTAAATTACAACAAGACAAGGAATATTGTTTGTCTGGGGTTTACTTCGACGGGGACGGCGACGTCGGCTCCGGCTATGGCGTTTTGAAGGGCTCCTTCGACGTTGGTCGGGTGGTGGTGGTAAAAAACAAGGAGATACAAAATGGAAATAACTGAAAAAAACAAACAAGAAATCGAGGAAATAGATTCTTCAATAGCTAAGTTTAAGGAAATTGGCGTTGGAACTGAAGAACTAAAAGTAGAGAGAAGGGCTATAATCAAAACATCAATCGAATGGTGCGAATCTTGGATAAAAAGTATTGTTGATTTGGTAGAGATTGCAAAAGATGATTCTAAAGAAATGGGCTGGGCATTCAAAACATTAAGAAAATTAAAAACCCACTTAGAATGGTTAAACCAAGTAGGTCAGCTCTGCGGAGCAGAAAATAAGGAGAAAGAAATATGAAAGTTGAATTAACAGGAGAAGAGTTAAAGAATATTATGGAAAGTCTAGATATTGACGAAATCCAAAGAAGAAAGAAAGGATTTTATCCAGTATGGAAAGCGAATTTGACAGATTGGCCAGATTTAATTGGATTTCCATATGTGACCTTAGAAAAAATAGAAAATAAATCTAAATAACACAGAGCAGAAGAATGATATTCCCAAACAACTACACAAATTCAGATGGAGACATAGTATTCGAAATTACACATGTATCTGAGGCATCATCAGAAAAAAAGAAGGAACTCCTAGACAAAAAACAATACAAAAACTGGCTAACAGTGGATCCAATCACAAATAAAATAATCAAATACGAGTGCGAATGTTATGACTTTATGACTACAAAACTAGGAACAGAACCATGCAAACACCTAAGAGAATCAATTGCATTACTAGGAAACTATGGATTTATATTATCAGAAAATGCTCAGGAGTGTTTTAAATGAACCCATTCAAAAAATGCAAAGAATGCAAGGAATGCTGCAACACCCACAATGGCGGAAGACTCATAGTCCCACTAACTAATAGGGAGCAGGTTCGATTCAAAAGAAAAGAGCTTGTAGTTAATGGAGATTGCGAATTCCTGGGGGAAAAAGGGTGTACATTAGATGACAAATCCAAGCCGGTGATTTGCCACCTATTTCCTCTAGTTCCCTACAAGAGAGAATTAGTTGTCTCAGAGTGCTGCCCATTGGCAGAGGGATTCAAAAACAACATCGTTGTAGGATCCCCAGAGTTTAAACATTACATTGGATGTCGAGCTCTGTGGGACCCACTAACCGACAGAGAAAAAATCAGACTAAGTAAACTTTATAGGAACATAAAATGGACAGCAAAAAAGCCAAAAGAAACAGAATAAACGGAGCAGACTTCGAGAGAAGAGTAAGGGCAGATCTAGTCGAAAGAGGCTGGACAGTGATAAAAAATCCTAATAATTTAATAGATGGAGAATTCAAACAAGGAAAAGCCAAGTTCAATCCATTCACCAAGAGAATAATGATGATGGGTGGGGGATTTCCAGATTTTATTGCTATTAAGAGACACGATATAAGCTCAACAGGCCCAGAATTGGGATGGTTTTATGATGTGATAGGCGTAGAATGCAAAATTGCAAAATATCTCAAACCGGAAGAAAAAGAAACCTGCCAGTGGATATTAGATAATAACATATTCAGTAAGATTTTAATTGCTTACAAAACTAAAGAAAAAAACAGAGTAAAAATAAATTATCTAGACTTCGAAGACTATGGAAATAATAAATAAAGACTGCAAGCAGGTAATCCTAACAATCTCAAATAAGGAAGTAACCCTCTCTCAGGTCGCAGAGAAAACAGGATTCACCCTAAGCAAAACCCAGAAGGTATTCAACAAACTAAACAACGCATTCCTAATCAAAACCCACAAAGAAGGAAATAGCAGAAAGGTCAAACTATCCAAATGCGGAGTTTACTACCTAGATTTATTTAAGAAAATTGACAGGTGCCGGGGATGAGCAAACAAGGGGTGATAGACGAACTAACCAAGAGCCAAGAATATATGTGCTCACTAGAACTAATGGAAAAACTCCAAATAAACAGGGGAAACGTCTCAAGAGCATGTGCCTCCTTAGAAAAAGAAGGGAGTGTAACATCCGAAGTAAGGGATGTAATCATAGAACAATCAAATGGAATCAAAAGAAAACAAAAGCTCAAGTACTGGAGAATTGCGCCACAAGAAGGGAATCCCGGGATATTCGAAGTGTCCAACATGGTTAAAAAACGCATATAGAAAAGCCGTAAAATTTAGATGTCAGCAATGCGAAAAACACGAAGACACCACAGGACAACTCCAACCCCACAGAATCACCAGGGGAAAAGAAGGAGGACTCTACACAGTATACCCAATATTCAAGAAGGGATCCAATGTAAAGATGTTATGCGATCGATGCCACAAAACAATCCATAAAAATGAGTTTTCGTATGTATCACATAGCTACTAACCCCTTAAATAAACATAACCCCTAGGAATAACATGGCAAACCCACTACAAAGAAAGAATGATACCCTCGCCTCAAGAGTAAATCGAATGACCGAATTCTATGATACCTTTGACCTAAACACCTTCGAAGATTTTGTAGAAAAGATGGAATATAATGTAGAATCGTCTTGGGAATTCCTAGACATGCAGACAAGAATGGACTATCAAGTAACAAACGGAAAAAACCCTATAATCTATGACTACATGGAGAGACTAAAAAAACACCGCGAAAATGATAATTACTAACGTCCACGAACCAAAACATACAGAAGGAATGTTTGTAGAACTCTGGCCAGGACTAGAAAACAGAGTAGAAGACCTGAAAAGAGGTATAATCCCAATACCAAAAAATGAGGGCGAAGCTAGAATCAATAGTGAGATTCATAATCGAATCAATAAAATCCGAGAAAATCGTCGACGAGAATTCATCTAAGGAGGGGTACGAACCAATACCTCAAATAGACTTCTTAGAGCAAGATGACGATGCATATGGGACAAATTACGGATTATTTATCGGATCCAGAATTGTACCAGTTTATAGAAACTTTTATAAAGACTAATAATGTGTACAATATATGGCAAATGAAGAGGTCAGAGAAAAAGAAATCACCGAATTATTAAAACAGTACAATCGGCCGTTGTCAATTACTGAAATCGCCGAAAAAACAGACATCCCAAGAATCTCAACAAGAATAATTCTAGCTAAACTCGAAGGCCAAGACCAGATAGAAACCTATCATATAGGCAGAGCCAAAGTTCACAAATGGAAGTAGAACCAAAAGAGTGCAGTGTGGAAACAGTAAGTGTATTCGAAATGGACCTAGGCGAAGCTCAAGAATTAATCTCGAAATCTAATGGCGAGCAGCAGGAGGGGAATCCCAACCCCAACTCGCCTGCTGATTATGACCACCGAGGAAATCTAATCTGTCCAAAATGCAAACAAACTTACCCAACTAATGTTCAAAGTCACAATCCCAGAATTCCTAAAAGACATGTATTATTGTCCAGTATGCGAAGGAATCTTCAAACAGGGATTTAAAAAAATAGAATGGAAATAGAAAAAGTAAGAATAAGCGAAATAATGCCCTACGAGAACAACCCTCGTAATAACAAAAGGGCAATAGACATCGTAGCAAAATCAATAAAACAATTCGGATTTAAGGTGCCTGTAATTCTAGACAAAAAGAACGTAATAATCGCAGGACACACAAGAATCCAAGCAGCACTAAAACTAGGAATCCAAGAAGTTCCAGTTATCTACGCAGACGACCTAACAAAAGAACAAATAGACGCATTTAGAATCATGGAAAATAAATCCCAGGAATATTCCAAATGGGACTTCGACAAGCTAGCAATAGAACTAAAAGACCTAGACAAAAGAGACTACGACCTAGAATTCACAGGACTGTCAGAGGGAGAAATAAACAGAATCCTACATCCTAAGGAAACAATCCCAAAAGGTGGAAAAGAACCAAAATATAAGGTAAAAGAAGGGCAAGTTTTTATCTTAGGCAAGCACCGACTGATCTGCGGAGACTCAACAAAACCAAAGACATTCGAGAAGTTAATGAAAGGTCAGAAGGCAGACATGGTTTATACAGACCCACCCTATGGAGTAAGCTACTCTGGAATAAACAACCCAAACGGACGAGACTGGAAAGTAATAGATGGAGACAACATGCGAGGAGATGAACTCTATGACATGCTACACTTGGCATTCGAAAACGTATTTTTTAACACTGTAGACAATCCAGCATTATATATCTTCCACGCAAGCTCCAACCAAATAATCTTCGAGAAGGCACTAAACCAAACAGGATTCACAGTCAAACAACAATTAATCTGGAACAAACACCACGTACTAGGACACTCACACTACCACTGGACACACGAGCCAATATTCTACTGCGCAAAAGGGAACAAAACTCCTAACTGGTACGGTACTAGAGCAAACAAGACAATCACAAACGAAATCAAACCACATGAGATGACAGAAGAAGAACTAAGAGACTTCGTGGTGAGATCCATAAATGCAGGATCCGTGATCGCATGCAAGAAAGACAACGCAACAGACTACATACATCCAACCCAAAAACCTGCAGAATTAGCAGAAAAGATGATAATAAACAGCTCAAAAGCCGGACAAATAGTGCTTGAGCCATTTGCAGGGTCTGGAAGCACACTAATCGCATGCGAGAAGAGACAAAGAAAATGCTACGCAGTAGAAATGGACCCAACATTCTGCTCACACATAATCGAGCGATGGGAAGAATTCACCGGAAATAAACACGAGGTAGAAGATGGCCAATAGCGAAATATACTCAATAAAACTATCCAAAGACCAAATCAAAGTACTAGAAGTAGCACTAATAAATGGCCAAATAAACGAATGTTATTCAGAAAAGGCAGAACCCATCGTAGAATCATTACTTTATTCACTAAAGGAGGACATAGAATTAATATGAAAAAACTAAAAGAATACCGAGTAGTAAAGGCAATAAGAAACTACATAACACCCTATGAGGCAAGACTAGATGAATTTTGGATCATAAAACAAAAAGCCAGAACATTCTTCGGGAAGTTAATCTGGGTAGATTTTAAAGTTGAATTTAAGTGTGGTGATTATTCCTGGATGAAAACACCAGAATTCAAAGACAGAGAAAGCGCAGAAAAGTACTTGGAGGGACTAAAAACATTAATATGAGGGAAGAAACAAGTAAGCAAAGAAAGAAGAAGACCAGGTGGCAAACCATAAAACAAGAGATTTCATGGCAATGGACACTAATCAAAGCAAGAGCAATCATAAAATACTATGACCGAAGAGACAAGAAACTCGCTAGGAAGCATTGTAAGAAAGGATTTCATAAATTCGTACCAGACGGCCTAAGAGTAGAGAGAAGTACGAAATCTGGGGGCTCAAAACTCGTAATCAATGCCAAATTCCATGAGTGTCAGGTCTGTAACATCAAAATGTTCCACACTGCACGCGAAGCACAAAAATATTGTGATTACCTTAAAAAAGAAGCAAATAAGACGTTTGACCTAACATTCACAAAGAAATTAAAGAATTTAAGAAGTTCCACAGGAAATCAAAAACAAGGGGTACGTTTCCACTCCACAAAAAAGGGGAGTACAAGGCGTAAAACACCACGATATTGAGGTTTCCACAGGAAATCAAAGAATATCCACTGCATTTCCTATGGAGCACATGGAAACTTCAAATAACTTCAAACTCACAAATCACAGTCATGAGACTCATTGCAGGGGAAACCCGAGTTCGTAAAGAGCGAACAAAGTGGTAAGGGACTCATGATAGG
This sequence comes from Candidatus Woesearchaeota archaeon, assembly GCA_021734865.1. Lineage (GTDB taxonomy): Archaea > Nanobdellota > Nanobdellia > Woesearchaeales > JAIPIC01 > JAIPIC01. The sequence continues at coordinate 20,928 of JAIPIC010000016.1, forward strand.
CATTCACTAGCCTTTTATATCCCGAACCACATAATCAAAAAGATGGCAAAAAAAACAGGTAGAAAAAACAAACAAGAAAGCACACTTCACGAAAGAAGGGAAACATTACTTAGATATTTAGATAACTATGGTTACTTTGGAGTGCCCAGAGGAATAATCGAAGAAATAGCAGTCAAATACAACGTAACTGAAAGACAAGTCTACCTAGACATAGAATATCTCACAAAGCAGATAAAACTCCCTGCAGTAGAAAAACTCTCCAAACAATTCCTAAAATCATACGAACGAGGGATGATTGAATCGCATAAATTAATCAAATCAGACGACCCACAGATAAGAGCCAAAGGAATTGCATTGATGAACCAAACAAGTCAAGGATTCACAAAGTTCCTAGAAGACTACGGGTACAAAGACAAAATAGCAGACAAGATGGAATTCGAGAGCGGAAACGAACTAAAAAGAATCAACAAGGACTTAGAAGAATTAAAAGGCCTAGATCCAAACCAACAAGAAATCATCAGAGAGGTACTTCGTGGTAACATACCGACTAGTTAGATGTCCCCACTGTACGTTTGAGGCCCAAGCCTCCCGCAGAGCAGGAAGATATGCCGTATACGAGACTAAAAACTTTATAATCCTCGTCTGTTGTAAGTGTGGAGGCAAAACATACCTCAAAAGAAAATATTTAGATGGAGATAAACTAAAACCAAGTCAGTTGCCTGTAATATCGAGATGAAAAAACTACTAAGGAAAATACTCGGAATAGAAGATGACAAAAAAGAAATTAAAAAAGAGTTCAAAATTTTATGCCAGGCAATAGATGAAACATTTAATTTAAAAAAACAAGACAACTCAATATCCGGCAGGATGTTAATTATAAAAGTGAGGGAAATTAAAGATGAAATGTGAATATTGTAAAAAAGAAGTAAAAGAATGTTGGATTAAAGACAAGAAGTGGGCGTGTGATAAATGCTATGGGGTGTCAAATGAATGAAATAATAAAAAACAGAAAAAAGTACTGTGAATTAATGCAATACATAAGAAAAAAAGAAGAAGAAATCCAAGACATAGGATATGACATTCAACGTGCCAGAGAAGAGGCAGAAGAAATAGATGAAAAATTAAGGGAGTTAGTAGAAAATGAACGGAACAATTGATACAGTCTGCCAATATGGGAAATGTAAAGCCTACGCAGACATTGAAACTAACAAAGGACTTTATTGTCATTATCACTTTAAGGTCATGAAGACAAAATTCAAAGACCTGAAAGGAGGAAAAATTAAATGGAACAAAAAATTGAAAAAAGCATTGAATATGACGCGGAAAATAAAGAATTCGTCGTTAACGTTCAAAGTTCGGACGAAAAATCGGGAATAATCAGTAACCACACTACACAGAGACTAACAATCGACGGAGTAAAGAAAATGCTCAAAGACTTAGAAGCAGGAGAAAAGAAGATCCTAGACGGTCTTGAAGCAACAAAAAACAAACTCAAAGAGATGCCTAAGTTTACAGACAGAAAACTACAAAACCTAAAGAAATTCAGAGACAACTTTGAAAACATTCAAAAGCTCCAAGAAATAGAAAAACTTGACAAGATGATCAAGCAGCAAGAAGACTATCTTAAAGAACAAACAAACGATACAAACTCTGTAAGGGAAGCAGTCAAGAAAGCAGGATTGGAGGCTGAAGATGAGAGCTCAGATTAGAGATTACTTTCAGTATCTCGGTCAAGAGTTTAAATATGATAATTTTATTTTTTTTGTTAGAAATGAGATAGCTCCTTACATGGAGTTAGAGTTTGTCGAAGAACCCAAACTAAGGGAAATGTTCGACCTAATTATTAATAACCAATATTCCGCACAACAAATCCATAGAGGATTCGGAAAAAGCGAAATGGGAATATGGTTAGTATGCTATATAGTGTGCTGCAGGCCATTTAATCCTTATTCAGGCAAACGAATGACTGAAGGGATGATAGTAACAAGTGCAGATGATGCACTAAACACTCTAAGTGCTAGAATTAAACATTATTTCTATGAAAATCCTAGAATGAGGGCATATCTTCCTTATGAGATAAAGAAAATACAGGATGAAAAGAAAAACACTTATTGGAACAAAAGTGAATTATACTTCAACAATGGGGTAATGGTACACTTACGAACAATTATGAGTAAATCAATAAGGGGAAACCATAATGACTGGGTATGGGGTGATGATCTAGTCGGAGACAACAGTGCAGTAGTTGACAAGAAGATAGAAGACGTATGGTTCGGAGCAGTAGATGGAACAACTACATCTAAAGATGCTTTATCCTTCGTTACAGGAACACCTAAACGAGCAACAGACGTCATGGAAAAAATGAACAGCGCAGAAGGTTATGTTTTTGCTAAATATCCAATTTTTAATGAAAAAAATGAACTAATTTCAGACAGATGGAATCTTGAAAGAGCAACACAAACAAAGAAACGTATTGGGTCAGTTATGTGGCAGTGTGAATACATGTTAGATCCTATCGATGACTCAACATCACTAATCAAACGAGAATGGATAAAACAATGTCAGAGTGGAAAATTCAAAATAGAAAGACAAAGACCAGAATGGGCAACTGCAGTGTACCTAGGAGTAGACTTCGCCTTCTCAGACCGTATAACGGCAGATAAGAGTGTTTTTTGGATATTTGGGGAATATTACATAGATGACAAAAGATACTTCGTATTGCTTGATTATATCACCAAAAAAGGAAAAAGTGGAAGAGAGCAAATGGACATAGTAAATGAACTTCATCAATCATACAAATTTGATTTAATAGGCCTAGAAGAAAACTCAATCAAAGCAATCACTCGAGAAATTAAAAAAGACTACGGACATCTGCCAATTAAACGATTCTGGACAGGAAACCGTGATGAAAAAGAAGAAACAGAGGGATTTAAAGAATTTACAACAGTAAGCAAAAGAAATCTAATTTTAAGACTCGGAACTGCAATGGAGAACATTCAAATAATCCTCCCAGTAGGAGATGAAGAATCAAAAAAGAAAGTAGAAGACTTCACAACAGAGTGTATCTCATTCGCACAAGAGGAAGGAAAATTAGTAGAAATAGGTCCACACCCAGACATTCCAATAGCTGCAGCCTATGCTTATGAGGTCGCAACAAGATGGTCAGGTGGCTTCCTTATATAAAACCCTTTAAATAAACCTTTGACCCTATTATAATATTATCGGGATTGCATCCCACTTCATAACGGTGTCCACCAATCACACTCATGGGAATTCGAGAAAGGATTACAAATCTATTCGGTAAAGCTGAAAGTCCTAGTGACGCATCCATGTCTACATCTGACCGACAAGAAGATGTGTTTAAGGCATATATTCCTTGGTATCTTTACAAACCACCGTATGGATTCCCGAGAGAAGTAAATCCGCTACAATTGAGGCAATTAGCTAGGAACCCGTATGTCTTTTCAGTGATTAAGACCCTTCAAGACGAAGTAGCAAGTGTCCCATTCACAATCAAACTAAGGGAAGAGTACATCAAAGAAGGATTCAATGAAGATACAAGCGCAAGAAAACAGATTTTAAACTTCTTCGATAATCCCAATGGAAACTACGAGTCGATGGAATATATCCTAAGATGCTGGGTGAGAGATATTTGCGAACTAGATTCAGGTGTCGGAGTTAAGGTATTCGATAAGTTTGGAAGGTTTAGTCAGTTATTCGCAAGAGATGGTGGAACATTCCTTCTTAATCCTGATATTTTTGGTTACTATGGAGACCGGGCAGACTTCGTAAGATCCCCAACACAAACACTCCTAACAAATAATGTGCCTCCGAAATCATCATATAGGGACAACGGAAACGCATACGGAATGGATAAAACAACCCTAGACGATTTAAGTGAGCGAACAAAAGACGCAGAGTACGACCAAATGTATCAAGAACGTGCAGCATACTTCCAGTACGGTTGGACTGCAGGAGCAAGACCAGTACCATTCGGAAAGAGAGAGATTTTATTCATCAAGATGAACCCTCGAACAGATTCAATCTACGGACGAAGTCCTCTTGAGATTTTATACGACCAGATTTTAACACTAGTTTATGGATCAGAATACAACCTAGACTTTTATTTGAATAATAATACCCCTAATGGGTTCTTAACTGTCAAAGGAATGGGGAGGGATCAAGCAGAGTCATATCGTCAAAGATTAGAAAACCAATTCATGTCAGAAGATGATTTCGGAAACTTTAAGAAGAAACACTTCAGAGCCCCCATTACAAGCCATGAGATTGTATGGACTCCTCTTCAGATGAGCAGTAAGGAAATGCAAGTACTAGAGCAACAGAAATGGTTCAGTAAGCTAGTATGGTCATGTTTTGGCGTAACTCCCGAAGAAATGGGATTCACAGAGGACTCAAACAAGGCAGTCGCAGAACACCAAGGAGAAGTAGCAAAGAGACGAGCAGTAAAACCATTCTTATCAGCAATTGAATACGCAATCAACAATCAATTAATGCCAGAATTTGGACACCCTGAATATGAATTTAAGTTCGTAGACTACGACCTAGATGAAGATGTGAAAAAGCATCAATTATGGGAAAGCCAAATCAGAATGGGAGTAAGAACCTCTAACGAAATAAGAGTAGAAGAACTCGGACTAGACGAAATGGACGAGACACAACTAGTAGAAGGAGAGCAACAGGATGAAGAACCAGACAAGGAAGAGAAAGACAAAGACAAAGACAAAGAAAAGAAGTTAGAAAAAAAGGCATATGAAGATAAGTTCTTAAAAGACATAAAAGAAACACCATTAGAAAAATCCTTAATGGCCAATTTGAATGTTTTAGATGATATGATCATGGAAGAGGTAAGATTCCAATTTAATGAGAACAAACTAGGAGAAATCAAAGGATATGTAGACATCAAATCACGGATAGAAGACTCCCTAGCCAAGTTTAAGAATTTCTTTGATAGCATATTCAAGAGAAGAATGACTGAACAACTAGAAGACCAGTTCGAAGAAGGAGTAGATGAATTCGAATCCAAGTTCCAGATTAACACACAACCAGAGAAAGAAGATCTAGGAGAGTTTAATGACTACGTGTTTGAGAACATCCAAGATCTAAACGAAGAATTAGTAAACAAATTACGACAGGCAATAAGCAGAGCAATACTAAACAAAGCAACACTCGAACAAGCAACAGAACAAGTAAGAGATGTCCTAGACACTACAAAAGACAGAGCAAAGATGATTGCACGAACAGAAACAGTCAGAGCTAGGAACATGGGACACAAAGCAGCAGCAGAATCAAGTGGATTAAAACTAAAAAAACAATGGGACGCTAGTTTAGATCTTAGGACAAGCGAAGTATGCCGTAACTTAGATGGAGAAATAATTGAAATGAATGAGAAATTTAAATACAAAGGAGAAGAGTTCGACCTGCCACCAGCACATCCAAACTGCCGAAGTAGGGTAATATACATACAAGATGATTAAAGACTTAATTGATAAATTGGAGAGAGATAGATACACTGCAGATGATATAAAAAAGTTAATTAGTTCAGCTCTTGAGAATGAGAAACTAATAGACTTCACATTAAACAACCTCACAAATGATTATCTTAACCAAAACGAAAATACTGTTCTAAAATCCTTAAAAGAGGACAATCCTCCTAGAATATTTCTTGAGAAACTACTAGGATATGAAGCATCAAGACAAAAAAGAAAGAAGATTATATCTGAACTTCAATTCATGATTAAAAAAACCCTTTAAATAAACAACCTTCCTAATAGATTCATGGAAGAAGTGCTAATAGGCTATACACCTGACTTCAATGCAGAGATATTTGAAAAAAAAGGTGTAAAAGAATACGTAGTTTCAGGGTATATTTCTACTCCAGAGGTAGACTTAGTAAATGATGTAGTGACCAAATCTTGTATGGAGGATATGCTTGCACAGATTAAAGCAGGTAACGTTAAATTAGACTTTGAACACGAAACAATCCACGAAGAGAATCTAGACAAAAACCCTGTAGGAAGAATTGTTGATGCAAAACTAGACAGCAAAGGACTGTGGGTTAAAGCAATACTTAACTCAGCAAACGAACGATTCAAAGAGATATGGGGATCAATCAAAGGAGGATTCCTTAATGCCTTCTCAATCGCATTCAAGGCCGTTGAAGCAGTAACCAAATACCTAGAAGGAAAAACTGTCAGACTTCTAAACAAAGTAAAACTAGTCAATGTGGGATTAACAGGAACTCCAGTAAATGAAGAATGTAGAATGGATGGAATATTCGTCAAAGCAATAAAAAAATTGGAAGATGACGCAGATGCGGATGTTGAAGAAAAAGCACTATGTGTAACAGAAGAAGGAATGAAAAAAGAAGGAAATGTCCTATTCGGAAAAGAAGCCGAAGAATCAAATTCATCGGAGAAATCCGGCGATAATAAAACTATGGCAGAAGAAGAAAAAACTCCTGTCGAGGAAGCTAAACCAGAAGAGACAGCACCAGAGGCTGGAGAGGAAGATAATTCCGTTGAGACCGAATCTGTTGCAGAAGAGGAAGAGAAATCTGAATCTGAAGACACTGAAAAAGCTGCACCTGCGGAAGAAACATCTGAACCCTCCGAAAAAGTTGCAGACAAAGCAGAAGTCAAAGCTCTCCGAAAGGAAAACGCTAACTTGAAGGCAAGAGTTTCAAAACTCGAAAAGATCCTAGAGAAGCCCGAAATGAAGGCTAAACTAGAATCTGCGCCACAGAAACAAATAAATGAAAACGATGCGGCAACCCCGTTATCAATGATAAAGTAGAATGGCAAATACTGGAGCAATGAATTCTAGCTTCAACGCAAGCGGTGCTTATGCGCAATCATTTGGTGCTATGCCTGACCGAACAAGATACACTTCCATCGACGTAAAGTCTGGAAATGTTGAAACAGATTTCAGATCTGACATGTTTGGAAAGAACAACATAGGGCTAAAAGCGCTTAACTCCCAAACAGGTGGAGCAGGAACAGCAGGCTATGCTTTAGTCCCAGTTTATGTTGATCCTAAGATCATTGATCAGACAAGGAAATATACTCCATTATGTGAGATAATTCCAAGAGTTACTAACTATGGTTTGACTGCTGATTACAACGTAATCACAGCCAAAGGTGGTGGATTTGTAGCAGCTGAAGACGCAAGTCTTTCTGAGACAAACACTACTTATGATCGTAAATCTACAAGTATAAAATTCTTATACTCGGTAGGTAGAGTAACTGGACCAGCACATGCAGCAATCCCTCCATACGCAATGGCAGGATTCCAGGCAGGTGCAGGTGAATCTATGGGTTCAGGTTTCGCTGACGCAGCAGCACCAAACTCTAAGCAATTAGAAGTTTTGGTAAAGGCTCGTGAGTTAAAAGAACTTGAAGAAAATTTGATCGTTAACGGTGATACCGATGACGACACAAATGAGTTTAATGGTATTATCGATTTGATGAGTACCACAAACACTGTAGATAAGAATACAACTGATCTAGATCTAGATGACATCAACACAGCAGTCCAATATGCTTTCGATGATGGTGGTAGACCAAACCTAGCTGTTTGTTCAAGTGCAGTTTATACTGACCTTTTGAACTTACTACAGCAACGTATTGGTTATATGACTGCACAGCAAAACGTGTTCTGGGGATTCCAGAGTATTGTAGTTCACACAATGGTGGGCCCAATTACTGTAATTCCTTCAATGTACATGTCTAACACATCAGGATCCAAAGCAATGTACTTGCTTGATTTAAGTGTGGTAGAGATGAGAGTACTTCAAGATATGACTTACCAAGAGTTAGCAAAAACTAACGATTCAGATAAGTTCATGTTAAAGATGTACGAAGCATTAATCATCAGAAACACAGCATTCTGTGCAAGCATCACCGAAATCAAATAAAATGACAAATGTGAACGCAGCAGGTTCTCGTGCTTCTCCTTTAGGTGGAGCAGGCCTGGACGGTACAAGAATCGTTTATGTAACAGCCGCTAAGGCTGCACAAGACGATACGGTAACAATTACTAATTGTAACGCCGTTCTGTGTGCTCAGGTTATGATTGCAGATGGTTCAAGTGATTGGGCAGTTGATACATTTACTATCGACGTAACAACCACGAACATGATCAATCTTACCGGTGCAACTACTGGTACTGTTCACATTATGGCATTGGTGAAGTAAGATGGCAGCAGCTGAATTGACTGAGACTCGAGTTGGCGCATTAGGACAGGTTGTGACTATTACCGGTAAAGCGGTAAAGGTTGGTTTGTATACAGCAACTAAGGCAACTCAAAACGACTGGGTAATCCTAGGCGATTTTGACACTATCTTAGAAGCGGTTGTTTATACAGTATCATCTGGTGCAAGAACTGCAGAAGATTTTACTATTGATATAACAACTACAAACAAGGTTACTCTAACGAGTGCAACTACTGGATCTGTTTCTATTGTGGCAATCGGTTATTAATTATAATGACCCGAGTCCACCCCAAAGGTGGATTCTCATATTCAATTAAATTAAACAAAACAACATGGCAAAGAAACCAAAAAGATTCCTAGACAAGGACGGAAAGTATGCTTGGAAATTTGAAGACTCTGTAGTTGAGGTAGTTGAAGAAAAAGACCTCAAAAAAGAAGAGAAAAAAGAAGTAGAAAAAGCAATCAAAGAAGTCAAGAAGAAGTCTAAGAAAAAGAAAAAATCTAAGAAGTAGGCCAAGTAAACCATGGCATATACAACTGAAGATTACGTGTACGACAAGGTGGGAGTCACCACTGACCAAATAAGCTCTGCACAAATGACAAGAATTCTAGAAGCTGCAGACGCAGAAGTAGATAGAATCATAAAAACAACCTGCGAACCTCATACGACTGTCGAAATATTAAACGGAAACAATTTAAATTATATATATCTCAAAAACTTACCACTCTTATCAGTTTCAGCATTAGAGATTGAAGATACTGAAATAAGTATAAGCAAAATAAGATTCTACAAAAACCCTGCAAAAATATGTTTATTAACAAACTCTGAACAAACACAATTCTACACAGATACAAGTCTAAAAAATATTCGAGTAAAATATAGCTATGGATGGCTCGAAGAAACAACAACCAACACACTAACAACAGGAGCAGAAGTTGCAGGCTCAGCAGTTGAGATTGGAGTCACAGCAGGAGGGGGTGCAAACTTCACAGTCAATGATTGGGTAAGAATCGTAGGATTCGATGGAAATGAAGAAGTAGCAAAAGTAACTGCCCAAGGAGACAACTCAATCACTTGCGATTTAGTTCTAGGACACGAAGCAGGGACTACAATTATAAAACTCCAAGTACCTCCGATAGTCAAACAATTAGCCGGAGTCATAGCTGCAATCATGAGCGCAACATATATGATGGGTAATACTTACACATTCGCAACAGGATATTCGGTACCTGATTATTCAGTACAGAAAGGAGTACCTTATCCACACTTTAATCGAAATATGGAAGTATGGGTCAAAGAAAGAGACTTCCTAATGAGTCAGATTCCAGAATGGCCAGTCTTTGCTTAATAGTAACTTTTAAAAGGAACAATAATGTGTATAATGTATGGCAAAAAATAAAAAATGGTTCAGTACTGGCTGGTTAGTCTTTTGGATATTATTCTTCTGGCCTGGAGCAATCATTTATCTATTAATCAAATGTGGAGACAAATAAAACTGTTTAAATAGATTCTAAACTTAAAATATTTATGGCAGTAAGCGATTTAGGAATAGTCGAAGCAGACTTCACAGACAACGCACTAGCAGATTTAGGTCAGACAGTGAGTCGAACACCAATAACTGTAGTTCTAGATAATGAGAGTGGTGCACCAACATTCACAACAGGAACTCCCGCGAATATTACAGCAATATTCACAAAAAGAAACCAAAACTATGACTGGGCAAAAGAAGGGCTTTTCGATGGAGGAGATGCCTTTATGCAATTCGACAAGGACCAGGCAATGAATAAAGACGATAGAATAACATTCAATGGAGAAAAATTCCGGGTAGATAATATTGTAACAAGGCAAGCAGGCGGAAATGGGCTATTCAAAAGCTGCAATCTTTTCTTAATTGAATAAAACCCTTTAAATAAAAACATAGTCTTATTCTAGTAAGTCAAGTGACTGGAGAAGACCAAGTGGCACAAGAACTATTAATGAAAGGTATAGCGAATGATTTACTTAATGAAATTGTCAAAGCATGCCCTGTAGACAATGGATTTCTAAAGAATTCTATCAAAATCAGAGTAGAAAAAAATAAGCTAGTTATCTCAATGTTACCTTATGGCGAACATGTCGAATATGGTACTAATCCTCATACAATCAGACCCAAAGACAAAAAAGCGTTAGCATTCTCAGTGGATGGAAAAAAGATTATAAGAAAAAGTGTACAGCATCCTGGAACAAGACCTAACCCATTCGTAAGAAAAACAATACACCAAACACTCCCAAAAATTATTGCTGAAAATATCGAGAGGTTTGCATGACACCATTACAAGAGATGCTCAGATGGGCACGAAACAATGATATTCTAACCATCGCAGAAAGGGGCGTAACAACCACAACAGCCACAGGAACATTCGCAGGAGAAACAAGTCTTTTAATTGCAGTCACAAATATCAAAAATATAAGGTCAATTGTAGTAGACTCTGTGACACTCACACTTGGGACCGATTACGACTATGATGTTAATTTTTCAGACACTACCATAAAAACAAAAATCACATTCACGTCAGCACAAACAGGAGCATACGTAGTTACATATGATTATGGAACTGATAAAATCTTCGATGATTATCCTAGAAGTGACTTGAAAATAAACTCCTACCCGAGAATGTCTGTAGAGATGATTAGTGAAACAACCGATGCATACGGAATAGGCGGAACAACATTCATCGAGAGTGGACTTTATACATTTGTAATCTATGGAGAAGACCAAAAAATGATTAAAGAACGAATGGAGAGCTTAAGACTCAAGCTCAAACAACAAGCAAAAAACTTTTATAATTTCCCCTTTGTAAAACCAGTTAACCGGGGTCCAGTAATTAAATCAGACGGTCGAGGCCAAACAATCCTACACGCCAATCAAGACGTAATTGGTATGTTCAAAGTCGACCAAGTCTAAAAGGGAGGTTAAAAATGGTTTTATCAGGAGCACAGACTTTTATTAAAGCAGCATTCGAGGATGCAGATGTTTGGGGAGAAGCAGCAACAGCAATGACAGTTCCGAATAGTACTGAATTCACATTCGGACAAGGAGTAGACTTCACAATTAGTCGAAACAACAACAAATCTCGAGTTTACGGAACAGGCGCAAGAAACGCTCAAGAGACAGTAGCACTTCAATACAGCTCAAATGTATCAATTAACGGAACACTAAGTAATGTTTATTGGTTACTCGGAGTCCTAGGAGCAAACGCTGACGCAGGATCCGTTGGAGCATATACTCACACTTATACTGAAGCAGATGTAGTACCGACATTCACCGCATGGGCAAGAAGTAGTTTCACTACACCAAAGAACGAGTTACTTCGAGGAGTAGTTATTGACAAATTGACTCTAAGCACTGCAGTAAACGAACCAGTGTCATTCAGTCTAGACTGTATGTGTCGATATGATTCTCTTAATGAAGATTCTGAATCAGCAGTTACAGAAATCGAGAAGATATTCACCTTCGCAGGAGGAGTACTACAGACACCAACAGGAACAACAATCGCAAATATCCAAAATATCGGATTGACAATTACAAACAATGCAGAATTAGTCTATCAGACAGGTAGCCGATTCGCAAACGCATATGTAGTTAAGAATCGGGAATATGGATTTAAGATGACTGTAGCAGTTTCAGATTATACTCTATTAAGCAGATTATATGACGGAACAACAACCAGCACTGCACCAGGAACAGGAAATGGAGAAATTGCTAGTTTAACACTAACATTCACAAACAGTAATTCGGATACAATAGTATTCACATTCACTGGAGTACATTTCAACGAGGACTCAAATCCAAGGTCTGCAAATGAAGTCATCAAACAAGATATAACTGGTTGGTGCAATGCATTAACTAATTGTGTCTACACAAATGATGTAGAAACTGCACCAGCTGCAGCAACAAACGTCGATTAATTTTTACCCCTTTTATTTTTAGGGTAAGTCAGAATAACTAAACTAGGAGAAAAAATGGAAGAAACACAAGAAAAAAGGCAAGTGCCAGAGATTACATTGAGTGACAACAAGGTCGTTCTACCCACAATGGAAATTCCATTGGTAATCAACGGAGAAACTAAGATGATTGTCCTTCAGAAAATCTCGGCTGGAAAAAGGCGAGATGTAGCGAAGAAATATCTAAAGACTCAAATCGTTGGAAACCAAATGCAGGGTACAACAGATATGTTGAGCTTTCAGATTGGAATGCTAGCAAGCGCTATAAAAGAAGCACCATTCGAAATCACTGAAGATGTTATATCAACATTCCCAGATGAAGTAATCGACTACTTGTACGCTCAATACAGTGAGTGGGCTGGAGATTCGAGTAAAAAAAAAGACTGATTAAGGAATTTTCAAAAGGACTACATCAAGAAGATATAGAACTTGAAGAGGATTATCTTGACTGGTTTTTTTTGCATTACTATGGAAAAGGCCCAAGTTTTTGGAGAGCACTTCCAGAAGAAAGCTTGGTAACAATATTGACTCTTGAACATGAGAAAGAGAAAGAATATTGGGATACCTGGCAAAAAATAATGAAAGCAACACATGGGGGAAGATAATGGCTGAACGTTTTGAAATAGAAGTTCCAATTGACATGACTGGAAAAGGATCTGGTACGGGCAAAGGATCATCTAGTAGTGACTCTAAGGATAATTCAACAGATAAACTAGCAAAAGGGGTATTTGAAGGAGTTAGCATCTTAAAGATTTTGAGCTCTCTTCTAAAAGACACGGTAAATTTACTCATGCCTTTAGTCAGAGTTTTAAGCATTTTATTGATGGTGATATTTTTGCCACTTATGCCACTAATTGTGTTTCTTACGAAAGCAATTGCAGATTTTGTCAAAGTCATAACGTCTGGAGGAGCCGAAGGTATAATCGCGTGGTTTATTGGATTACTGACAGTTATAGGAATAATTTTATTTGCAATATTTGGTGGTTGGATTCTAGGACTCCTTGCATTAGTAGGATTAATAATTATATTTTTTTGGGAGTATATCAAAATTGCTCTAATCGCAATATGGGACGCTTTAGTTGCAATTTGGAATGGAATAATTGCAGTTCTACAGTGGGCATGGGAGATGTTAGTGAAGGGATGGTCACTTTTAGGTAATGTCGCTATGTGGATTTGGGACAATATTATTAAGCCTGGATTTATGCCTTTTGTAAATGCTGCAATGTGGATATGGGATAAGATTCTAGCTCCAGCATTCGGAGTATTGAAGGACATCGGTTTGTGGATTTGGAATATCATAAAAACACCTTTTGAGTGGCTAAGAGATGGACTTGTTTCTATGCTCAACACATTAATCGGAACAGTAAACAAATTAATCCCAGGTAAGAGATTTGACATTCCAAAACTAGCAAGTGGAGGAATTGTAACAAGCCCAACAATAGCAATGATTGGCGAAGCAGGGCCAGAGGCAGTAATTCCACTAGGAAAAGGCGGAACTGGTGGAAACGTTATAATCAATAATCCAATCATGACGGATAGTAGTTTCATTAAGAAAGTAACAGACCAAGTGTCAAAGGTT
>JAIPIC010000095.1 GCA_021734865.1 Candidatus Woesearchaeota archaeon
AATCGCAATTATCAGTACGGAAAAATGGTACATTTTTTGTACAAGAAATGCATATGCATTTCTTTGTATTGAAAATCTCGCACTAAAGTGCGGGGTATTTGAATCCCGATGAAACCCTCGCAAGCGAGATTTTCAATAACAAAATCAAAGGCAGGTATCTTGCTCATCCAAACACTTAAAGGTCGAATTTAAAAGTCAATATATGTTACGGTAGTATATGAAAATTCTGATGATATCTCCTGATGAAGCAGTCATTTCTGGAAATAAGGTCGATACAGAGAGAATTACTGGTGGGTTAAGGGCGCTAGGTCATGAGGTCAGGTTAAATGCGGATTCTGCTGACTTTAAACCTGACATTGTCCATATATTTAATGCATACAAAAGCAGGCATGGCGTAGATATAGCGATGAAATCTGGTGCCAAGCTGGTAGTGTCGATGACAGGGACAGATTATAATATTTATGCCCATCTCATATCTGAGGTTCTTGAATCTGCTGATGCAACTGTTTTTTTTTGTATGGATGCTGTAAATGCTGTAAGATCAAAGATCAACTTGATAAATCCATGTGTAATAAAGAGAGGGATGCTAGATTTTAAAGAGACTAATTTCAGGCTGAAAGGCAAATTTGTCTTTTCGCATATTGCTAGCATAAGGCGTGTAAAGAATAACTTATTTCCTATCAGACCTCTTTCCCGTCTAAGGAAAAAATATGATTTCATGCTCTATTTTATCGGTCCTGTTATTGAGAATGACTATTTCAATGAGTTTAAGTCTGCAATTTCAGGAAAGGATTGGATTAATTATATTGGTGTCGTTCCAAGGGAAGATATTAAGGGTGTTTACTTATCAACTGATGTTGTATTAAATACATCATTATCAGAGGGATCAAGTAATGTGATCTGCGAAGCACATAATCTGGGTAGGACGGTTTTGGCTTCAGATATTGATGGGAACCGACCACTAGAACCTCTGCTGTACAAGGACGATGCCGATTTTTACAATGAAGCCAGAAAATGCATTGAGGTCAGAAGGGTGGCTGGTAAATACTGTGGAAATAAGCATGAGATCGGACAGTATGATGTACTTTATAAGTCATTGATAAAAGGGCATAAGGGCACAAATATTTCTAAAGCTTTATAACCCACTCGAGATTATCTGATTGGATGGTTGAGCTTGTTTTGCCTGGGGGCAATATTAATTGCATAAGAGCAGCAGTGGCTAATGGAGCGGATGCTGTATATATTGGATTATCTGAATTTAGTGCGCGTGCTGCTGCCGGAATTGACGAGATGTATCTGAGGAGCATTGTAGATTTCTGTCACGAAAGAAATGTCAAGGTGTATGTTGCACTGAATACGCTTGTCAAGAACAATGAGATGATGAGGTATTTTGAACTGCTGGGTTATGCTGCACAAGGAGGATGTGATGCAGTAATCATTCAGGACCTTGATCTAATACCTATTATAAAGAAACATTTTAGAAATCTCCGCATCCATGCCTCGACCCAGGCTGGTATTATGAATCTGCAGTCAATCAAGGGATGTGATCGTGTTGTTTTACCAAGAGAGATGTCACTCGATGAGATCAGGAGGATGTCAGAAGTGGTTGAGACTGAGGTGTTCGTGCAGGGTGCTCTGTGTGTCAGTTACAGTGGTTTGTGTCTATTCTCGTCTATTGCTGGCGGAAGATCAGGTAATAGGGGAGATTGTGCCCAGCCATGCAGGAAGATGTATAATAAGAAGTATTCACTAAGCACTAAAGATCTTTGCCTTATCGACAAATTGGGAGAATTGCAGGAATTAGGTGTTTCTGCTTTCAAAATAGAAGGTAGATTAAGAAGTCCTTCTTATGTTGGAATAGCTGCTCGGATATATCGGAAGGTATTGGATGGGAAAGGCTATGATAAGGAAGATATGCGGCAGTTAAGAATCGCTTTTTCTAGGGAATTTACAGAGGGATTTGCTTATGTGGATTCTGTTGTTGATCCAAGGATGCCTGGGAAGCGTGGTCTATTTTTGGGTAAAGTTAAGGACAACAAACTGATACTTCAAGAGGACGTGCGTGAAGGGGATGGTTTACTTGTAGCTGATGGGGGATTTAAGACTAATTTTGAAGCAGCTAAGGGTGACACTATTGATATCAAGGCTGATGATTATACTCCTGTATATATCAATTCAAGCGAGCTATATGTTGATCTGGGAGATGAGTTGAAACCAAAGAAACACAACATTAAAGTCGATGTTAATCTTACGCGAGTTAATATTGAGAAATTTGAACATGTTAAGTTTGTTGCTAAAGGATATAACAGGAAACATATCGAAGAGATAGATGGTAAAGCTGATATCATATACTGCAAGATGGAGGATCTTGATTCGGTCAAAAAGTCAAGACCATTTGTTATTTCTCCAAAGATTGTCGACAGTCCAAGTGCTGATACTTTTATCAAGAGCTTTAATGAGAGACGGAAACGCGCAGGGGACAAAATAGGACTTCTAGTAAGAAACAGGGCATTTATTGACTTGGATTGTGATAAGCATGTTGATTATTGCCTGAATAACTTCAATGAATATGGGGGAAAATCTGTTCCAATCCTATCACCAGAGCTGAGTATAGAGGATATCAAGACCTTTAGGAATAAGAAAGTCATCTGTCTTGTTCATGGTTATATCACATTAATGACCATAAAGGAACCTATCAAAAGTGACTACTTGGTTGATGATGAAGGGAGGCGCTTTAGGTATCTTGATGGAGAGATATTTAATTATGCTGAACTGGGACTGTTCAATCGGATAATGGATTTATATGGTATTGGGATAAGATGGTTTTACATCGATTCGAGGGACATAAAATGGATACGGGTGTATAAGAAGATTCTAAAAAATAGCTTTGATGATAGAAAGATAAAAAAAGGTTTTACAACTGGTAATTATTACCAAATATCGTAAGTTCTGCAATTTTATTGAGTCTCAAATAACACAGGTGTACATGTACCTTTTGTTATAAGCTTAATTTTGCACGCTACACTTTCTCCTAACTGAAAGTTAGGATTAGTTACATCCTGAGTATATTGTTTACTTAAGATTGCGTCTTCTGTAGCCCAGTCTGCTCCTTCCAGATTTAATGATCCATCCGGAATAAATGAAAAGGTTACTGAAGTGCTTTCAACAGCGCTTATGCTACATTGTCCAAGTGTACTAACATACTCACATGGTCCTCCTACAATCGGAGGTTCGGTTTGCGGTGTTTCCTTAGGAGCTGCTGTGCATCCTACAAGCAAAATGCAGAACAACAGTATATAATATTTCATACTAATTTTTTGAGAGAACTAGTATTTAAAACTTGCTGAATCCCGGTAAAGTCAACTAACATGAGTTTGGGTAACAAATATATGCAAAGCAGATTTTGGGACTGTAAATTACTCTATTTACAGTAAATTCTTCTTTGCAAAAAGGATTCATCGTTGGGTTTCTCCGTCGATGAATTAGGACATGAATTTTGCTTTTTACAAAGAAGAACCATTTAACCCACTTAAGTTGACTTTACCCTGAATCCCAATATCTGTTCTATTCCCAAAGCCAGAAATCTTTTTAAAGTCTGAGCGAACCTTTGCAGATATGAATGATGATCATGTCAAGGTTCTAAAAGCGATTGATGAAATGCCATTTGGTGTTGGCAAGAAGCTACTCGTAGATTATCTCAGTGGATCAGATAATGATTCTATTAAGAGGAATAAGCTATTTAAGCTGCCGGGTTATGCCTCGCTTGCTTATTCTGAAGATGAATTAAACATGCTCATTGATAAGCTGTTACTTAATGGTTATATTGTTCTAAATGGGGTACCTGGCAAACCTTATTGGAAGGTTCTTGGACTTACAGATAAGGGCAATATGGAAATGGAACACCCCAATGGGCTGGATGCAAAGTATGATCTAAAAGAAACAACAATAACTGACAAAGACAAGCAGGCATTTAAGGTTTTAGATAGGTTTCTTGGTAGGTACAATGAATATCAGAAGAAAGCTATCATCTCACCAGCCAGACAGGTGCTCTGCATCGCTGGTGCTGGATCAGGCAAGACAACTGTGCTGACTAAACGGATCGAATTTTTGATAAAGTACAGATCTGTCGATCCAGGACGGATTCTTGCAATAACTTTTACTAGAAAAGCACGTCAGGAAATGCTTGCCCGCCTTATCGAATATGGAGTAAGAGGGGTTAGTGTAGAGACATTCAATTCTTTTTCAGAAAAGATGCTCAGAATCCATAATGATAAGATATATGATAGAGATGTGCGAGTTATCGGGTATAAGGATAAGATCAATATTATCCGCAAGGCTTTACGGCATCTGAAAATTTCGGTCGAACGGGCTATGAGCATATATTTCCCATATTCACAGCTGAGATCAAAAAGTGATGAAGAGCTTTTCTCGATATTTCTGAATGATATGTTCTTCTTGAGAGATTATCTTAAATCAAAAGATATGAATATTGGAGTAAATGGGGATGGGCAGGCAGATAGACTGGTGTCCAATGTTGCTCAGTTTATCGAGGAGTATATGAATTCTCATGGTTTCAGGGATTTTTCAGATCAGTTGATGGACACTTTGGGGCTTTTTGATAAGCATAAGGATGTGATTCCAGATTATGAGCATATATTAATTGATGAATACCAGGATGTCAACTCTTCACAGATAAGATTGATTGATGTGTTGAATGCAGAGAATGTATTTGCTGTTGGAGACCCCAGGCAGTCAATATTTGGGTGGCGTGGTTCGGATATAGGATATATTTTAAAATTTAAGGGTGAGAAGATATCTCTTGTAAATAATTACCGTTCTTCAAGAAAAATTGTCGATTTTATGAATATGTCAGTCAAGTCGATGGGTCTGCAGGATCTTGAATCAGTCAGGGATGAAGGAGAAGTAAGGCTAATAAAATATAATTCTGAAGATGAGGAATATCAGGGAGTTATTAATAGTGTTTTGTCTTCGGGATTGAAGGGCAGTGATATTTTTATATTGGCCAGAACTAACAGGCAGCTTAAGAAATTGTCTGAGCTTATGACTGCAAAGGGAATTTTGCACAAACTCAGAAATGAGGGTGATGAGGAAACAAGAGATGTTGTCACGCTCTCGACTGTTCATGCCATCAAAGGGATGGAGGCAAAACTGGTTTTTGTTATCGGATGTACGAGGAATAATTTCCCATGCAAAGGTTCAGAACATCCTGTTGTAGATATGATTGATGTTGATGAGTACGACAAGGCAGAGGAGGAAAAACGACTATTTTATGTCGCTGTAAGTAGGGCTATGGATAGTCTGAAACTGAGTTACTCTGGGAAAAGTCACACTTATTATATAACAGATGCGATGGTTGAGAGCCTTGGAAAGAAGCCAGTCTCCGGGGGAAATAAAGTAGTCGATAGGTTAAAAGAATGGCGTAGCGGTGTTGCTGCTAGGACAGGGCTCCCCGCAT
This sequence comes from Candidatus Woesearchaeota archaeon, assembly GCA_021734865.1. Taxonomy (GTDB): domain Archaea; phylum Nanobdellota; class Nanobdellia; order Woesearchaeales; family JAIPIC01; genus JAIPIC01. The sequence continues at coordinate 5,477 of JAIPIC010000095.1, forward strand.
ACATGATTCTGCATGACAAGACTTTGATTGATATCTCTGTAAAGATGCCAATGGATCTGGAAGATCTGCGGGGCATCAATGGTCTTGGTCCTGAGAAGATAATGAAATATGGGGAAGATATACTTGATGTTATGAGTTGAAATCAGTAGTGCTCATATACTAAAGACGAGACTCTCCTCACTTAATTATGGAGTATATCAATGCGTAAAAAGGGTAAAGTCAACTAACGTGGGTTTGGGTAACAAATATATGCAAAGCAGATTTTGGGACTGTAAATTACTCTATTTACAGTAAATTCTTCTTTGCAAAAAGGATTCATCGTTGTGTTTCTCCGTCGATGAATTTGGACA
>JAIPIC010000017.1 GCA_021734865.1 Candidatus Woesearchaeota archaeon
GCAAGTGCCACAATATTAAGTAACATTTTTGGCAAAAAACTATGATTGCTAATTAATCGTTTTTCTTTATATAGAAGATTGAGAAATTGTTGTTCTTTAGAATATAGGTATATGTTACGTAATTTCGGTACTATACAATAGTATTTAAAGGAATCTCTCAAAAATTTGTTATCTGTGACAATTTAATGCTATCTGTGCGTAAAATGGAAGGTCACCTTGGAGCAATTTTAGAATGATAAAGAGGCTTTTTGGAGGTTTATCCAACACATCCACACTCACACATATTCACATATCCACACAATACCCTAAGGCAAATATTTACTCCCATTAAATGACAACATTTAGTAAGGTTTATATATTATTTGTTACTTACAAGTGACATATGAACATAAATAACGGTCGAACAATCCAGAGAATTGTAATCCTCTGTATCCTGTTTTTGTTAGGCTATGGTCTGAACCTCGTCTACCCAATCAATTTTCAGGCAACTTATCCAAGTTGTGATTATACACAGGATATTAATGTCCCGGCAAAAGATGGTTTATATATAAATGGAGCTGAGATTATTAATTCTGCAATATCAGAAAAACCTTCACCATATGACAGAGTCAAACAGGAGGACATACATGTCTATGATGACAGGGTTATTATTAAAATAGATAATCCAGAATGGGCATATTTTGTTAATACTAATTCGATGGATCCACTCCTTGATGTTGAATCAAACGCCATTCAGATTGTTCCGGATAAACCCGAGGACATCCATGTTGGAGATGTGATTTCCTATGAATCCCATCTAATTGACAGCACAGTTATACATCGGGTTGTTGAGGTATCATTCGATGAAAAGGGATGGTACGCAATGACAAAAGGTGACAACAACATGTTTGTTGATCCAGATAAGATTCGCTTTGATGATGTCAAAAGGATTCTTATCGCAGTTATATACTGATTTTTTCTATCAATTTTTTCATTGATTTCAGTATTTGTTATCCAAAATTTATTCCTGTATTATTATTTTCAAGCATATTACAAATTGCTGGCAATCCAATTCTATTTTTCTGTACCAAGATTACGGCTTCTTAAATATATTGAAATGGATAAGTTTAAGTAGATATCACACAAATAATCAAGGTATGCATCAAAAATGCCAAATCACTATCTTTATAGTATTAGGTATCACTCTGATTATAATCCTTGGAGTTTTCTTATTTTTGAACTCGTATTCTTTTACGTCTCAATTGAATACACAATCCAATAAAATGGCTGTGCTGGAAGAAATGGGGGAAAAAGTCCAGAATTTTGTCCAGAATGATATAAAAGATACAATCGATGATGGGATTTCATATGCAAGCATTGGCACATTATCAGAATACATTGATGTAAACCTGGATCAAAATATTGACTTTACACAATTTCCTGGAATCAATATAACCACTGGTGATGTCCATTCTGAAGTCATGATGTCACAGGACAACCATACTATATCTGTCAATGTACACTATCCTGTGAATATTGAAATGGATGGGACTTCATATACTACTTCAAAATATTATCTTATATACAGACTTATCAACTCTGGAAGACTTCCAGTAGATGCAGATGGTGTGACAACAACAGAAATGAACTTTGTTGCTTCGAATGACAAAGCTGTGATTGCTGTTCAGTCTGGAACAAAGGCAATTCTTACTAATCGCACCCCTATAAAAGATATTTCAATTCAGATTAAAGATATAAATGACAAAGCCTCATATCCTTTTACAATTGGATCGATCGTTTATGACCTCCAACCAGACAATGCATTATTTGATCCCCCCCTGGTCTTTGAGATAAAATACAATGAATCAAAACTTCCATTCGGGATAAATGAACAACAGTTGAAGATTATCCTGATTCTTGATAATGGCAGCATCGTTGATGTTAATTCAACAGTTGATTTGGACAACAATTTGATAACTGCTTCTGTCGATCATTTCAGTCAATATGCATTAACAGCAGAGTATCCTGAACCTGTATGTACTGATTCTGATGTTAACACATCTTATCCAGATGGGAAAAATCTATTCAAGAAAGGTACTGTAAGAATAGGCAGTGATTATTCAATAGAGGTAACTGCATACAATTATAAATCAGCCAATCACCTACAAAAAGCTGCCCCTCTGACAGGCACATACTCAGGATATAAAGATGCCTTTGACCCTGCGATTTGGGATTTGAGCGAAAGTTATTGCCGGTCCAATGGCTCTGCAGACATATGCAGTTTCGGGCTCTCAGCTGCTGAACACCCTTCAAGATTCAGGTATTATGTACCACCAGCTAAATGTACTGACCGTAACGGATTATGTCCAGTAAGCTTGGCATTATTCTCACCACAAAAATCTGCCATTGGAGTTATCGTCAGAGCGGGAAGGCCACCTGAAACTAAAGTTGGTTCTGTAACCACAACACAATTCATGGATCTGCCATGGAATAACAAAAATAATGCTGCGGACCCGTCATATACTCTCCAGCAACTGCGTGATTATGATGGTTATGTTAGGAATGGTGGGGGTACAATTGGTGTTCTGCATGATTTTTATGATACTTCTGATGGTGAATGGATTTACTTAGAAGTTATTAAAGCTTCAGACGATGATACCGGTTGGATTGCTGGATCAAGCTATCAGCTTGCAGTCGAGAAAGAGGAGTATATTGATTGGTATAACAATGAGGCTGTATGGGATCCAACAGGAGACCCTCTCCCCCTGGTAGATGATTTCATAGAGTATACAGATGTATCTGTCAATCCAATACAAGTTAAAGAATTTTATTGTGAAAATAATGAGCCAAATTCAAGCATATTTGAGTGTCCGGCAGGTAGAATGTCAATCGATGGAGCCTGCAGCTTGAATTGTTACCCTAACTGCTCTGGCAGAGAATGTGGGGATGATAATTGTGGTTTTAGTTGTGGAGATTGTTCATCAGGGAAAGTTTGCATTGATAACAAATGTGTTGTCGGGTCGTGTGTCTCAAATTGTACAGAACGAGAGTGTGGGGACGATGGTTGCGGAAATAGCTGTGGTAACTGTGGTCAATCTGAAAATTGTAATAACGGAGTGTGCATCCCTGGTTCATGCACTCCTGACTGTAATGGTAACGAGTGCGGTGATAATGGTTGTGGGTATCCCTGCGGATACTGTTCTTGGCCTGAAAGCTGTACTAACGGCAATTGTGTATGTGATATGACGTGTTCAGATGTTGGTTATGAGTGTGACTTTATATGTGGTCAATCATGCGGGACATGTGGGGATGATGTGTGTTATTATGGGCATTGCATAAGCCCTGCCAAGAAAGATTATTACGATTGCATCAAACAGTATAACTCAGAAATCAGTATTTGTTTCCTCAAAAATCTTGGATTAAGCATTATAGGTGATGTGCAGTCATGTATTGAATACAAGTACTGTCCAGATCCTGACATTGACAATGACCCCTGCACCGTCTTTGATGAAGTATTATGCGACGAAGAACAAGTAGATGCAGAAAATGGTGATAAGGGATCAGAAGTAGATTTCATGATCAGTGAAGCTCTTTCATCAACATCTTGCTCAGAGGACATCAATTATTATACAGATAATCTTGATCTGAGCACAGAAGACATCTATTGTTTTACTGTCAAAGGAACAAAAGGACCAATATTATTTTCAGTATATGAAGGTCCTAATGTTGGGACATCTGTGTTTGATGGGTATAATGATCCAGACTGGGGTCCTTACGATCCAGATTTAGGCAGGTACATATATGGTCCTTATCCGTGTTCCGATGGAATCTGGACTGTCACTGCATGCATTGACACAAATAATGATGGGAAATGGGACGGTGTTGCTTATAGCAATGGCATATTCTTAGGTCAATGCGATACTAGTGACCCATCTTATGCTGGTACTGTGAGTTTAAGCTGCACTGTACCTCAAGTGCAGTACCCTGAAAATTTCGTTGTCGATATAACACCAAATTCAAACCTTGGTTGTGATGATGAGATGGCAGTTACAATCAACGCAGATTATACAAGTAAATATGAATACAAATTTGGATATGATAACACCCTTCAATCGAGGGCAGCAACCAATCGAGATCTGCAGGAATGGGGTGATTTTTCAACTGTTGGCTTTGCTTCCCAACCTGTGACAATAGAAGGAAATCTGGGCAATAAGGGATATTACCAATGGTCATTTAGGGCCTGTAATGAAAACGGGTGTAGCGATCCTAAAAATGCAGTGTTCAATGTAATCGACGGGTGTGACTGATGAGACTGCAGACAATAATTATTACTGCTGTGCTTATAATACTTATAGGTATCATCATCATTAATATTGTACCAAAGAAGAATAATGACCCTTTTGGACTGAATTCAATCCCTCATCAAAATTTACAGACTATTATGGATGGTGCTGTCATCATACCTTCTGAATGTGGTGACACGATGTGCCATCCTTATGAGATTATTGATTGCTCACCAGATTGTGAGGGTGACCAGTCGTTTTACGACCCTGCAAGACATGGTTCATGGTTATTTAGGTCAAACGCAGATATTAACAGCAAGTGGAGCACACCCAATTTAATCTGTGTAAAAAGTTATTCTCTTTTTATAAATCAAGGGTGGGATTCAGTCTGCGTGCCAGATTAATTTTTGAGTTGTTCCAATATTGTCTAGCCCAAGTATAATCGCTTTTTTCCCCAAGATTTATTAATGGCTGGTTATTTTTTAAAATTCTGAATATGACAAACCAAATACCAAACATGGATGATTGGATTTCAGCTGGAAAGACTGCGTCAGAGATCAGAGAATTTGGTTTAGGTCTTATAAAAACAGGTAGTAGCCTGTATGAAATAACCGAAAAAATAGAGGATAAGATCAAAGATATGGGTGCTGAGTGTGCCTTTCCGCCACAACTTTCACCTAATGCAACTGCTGCTCATTATTATGCAGAATCAGAAGATATCATTGTCAAAGAAGATGATATCATAAAGTTAGATTTAGGAATCCATGTAAATGGGGCAATTGCTGATACTGCCAGTAGTGTTTGTCCTTCTGGAAAATACGATAAACTTATACAAGCCTCGAGGAATGCCCTAAACCGCGCAATAGATATAATTACACCAGGTCTGGAAATAAGAGAGATTGGTAAGGTTATTGAGAAAGAGATTACTGATATGGGATACAATCCAGTCAGAAACTTATCTGGACATGGTCTGGGGGTTTTTATTATACACTGTCCTCCAACAATCCCTAATTTTGATAATAAGGACAGCACAAAACTAAAAGAAGGAGATATCTTTGCTATCGAACCCTTTGCAACTGAAGGTTTTGGCACAGTTACTGAAAAAGGGTCAGCAAATCTCTTTTCAATGATTGATTCTAAACCAATTAGAAATCCAATATCATCAAAGTTATTAAAAAATATCAAGAGATCATATAATACCCTCCCTTTCGCTGCAAAATGGGTAAAAGAAGTTTTTGGAGAGACTAAGGCTAACTATGCATTAAATGATTTGATCAATTCTGGTATTCTAAGAGGCTATCCACCATTAGTTGAAGTTCAAAAAGGATTAGTCAGCCAAGCCGAGCATTCCCTCTATGTTGATGAAAATTCTGCTATTGTCCTCACTAAATAGCTACGAAAAAACACAAGGTTTTTATATGAGGCAGCATTTATAAATTAAATTGGGGTGGGAGCTTAAAATGATAGTTCAGAAGAAATTTTTAGAAGACCTAAGGGAACTGTTCAATCTCAACATTTACGAAGCAAAAATATGGACTTCTTTGCTGTCTAGAGGGGTTTCGACAGCAAGTGAGTTAAGTGATATCGCAAATGTACCCAGATCCAGAAGCTATGATGTTCTAGAATCTCTTGAGAAGAAAGGTTTCATTATCATGAAGCTTGGTAAGCCAATTAAATATATAGCTATTGAGCCAGAAGAGATCATTCGAAGAGTTCAGAAACAGATAGGTAAAGATGCTAAGGTAAGGGTTGATCTCCTCGAGAAGGTTAAATCTAGCGATGTTTTCGATGAACTTAAGGCATTGCATAATCAGGAAGTTGAGCACATTCTTCCAGAAAAACTTACAGGTTCAATCCAAGGCAGAAAGGATATTTATTCAAGTTTAAGATCTGCTATCGGAGATGCTAAGAAGAGTATTGTTATTGTAACGACTGAAGAAGGATTGAAGAGGAAAGCTCGTGCACTAAATGCGGCTCTAAAGAAAGCTAAAGCTCGAGGAATAAATATTGAAATAATGGGCCCGATCACCAAAGAAAACGAGCCACATATTAAACACTTGGAGAAATATGGTAAACTTAAGCATGTAGACAAAATAAATGCTAGATATATCGTTATTGACGACGATCATCTGATGATTTTCATGCACAATGATAAGAACCTTAATGAGAGTTATGATATGGCTATTTGGGTTAAGACGCCATTGTTTGGTAAAGCACTTAAAGAACTTTCTAATTTCTAATTTTTTTTAATAAATAGACAAATTACAGAATCAATTACCCTCACTTAAAGATATTATGTTTTAATGGGCAGGCATCTTTATAATGATACATTAATTATATAGTAAATAATACAATAGTAAATAATACAAAAAATAAATCAATTTTGAATTAGATACTCAATATAACGCATAACCTATCTAGATATAATTTTTTGGAGTTCGTTCTCAGACTTTAAGCAATTTTCTGTTCCAGTAGTTAGATCTCGAAGCTTAAACTCTTTGTTCTTGACCTCATCCGGTCCCAAGATAATGGCATATGGAATCTTTTTTTGGTTGCAATAAGCAAGATTTTTACTTATGCTCCTCCCTATTAGATCTGTTTCTACATTAAAACCCAGTTCTCTCACTTTCTGTGCTAACTCAAATGCTTTCTTGTCCTCTTGGATAGATATGACAAAAACATCAGTAGCTGAAGGTAATACATCTGTTTTAATCTCATTGATCGCGTCATATATCACTTCGAGTCCAAAGGAAATCCCCACAGCTGGGTATTCTCTTTTTGATTGCAAGAACGATGGGATCATACTGTCATATCTTCCACCGCCAGAAATTGCACTCTTAATCTTTGATTCTTTTAAAAATGCTTCAAACACAGTTCCAGTGTAATAAGCTAGTCCTCTGGATAAGCTAAGATCTATTTCAACATCTTCGCTGGGAATCATATCTCGTATTTCCTTTAGTTCTTCAATACCTTGTTTACCTTCCTCACTCTCAAGATTCAGATCATCGATTGTCTTATTTAACAGTATATCGATTAGTTCTTTTGAATTTTCTTCACTGATTCCTTTTGAAACTAACTCATTCTCAACCACAGACCGACCCATCTTTTCGAGTTTGTCTAAGGATAGCATTACATCAACATGTTTGTCAGAAGGTACCTCCAGGTCCTCCAAGAGACCATTCAATAATTTTCTATTGTTTACTCTTATGACTACTGGCAACTCAAGCTGTTTATATGCCGAAAGTGCTAAAGACAGAAGCTCTACCTCACATCTCATTGTTTTTGAGCCAACAATATCAGCATCACATTGCCAAAATTCTCTGTATCTTCCTAATTTTATTGGGCCGTCCCTAAATATAGGGCCCATCTGATATCTCTTGAAAGGCATTTTGAGGGTGGGATTCATGCCAACATATCTGCACATAGGTACAGTCAAGTCATACCGCAGTGCTAATTCTCTATTTCCCTGGTCAGAAAGCTGGAAGACTTCTTTCAATATTTCTGCTCCTCCAGCATATTTGCTTGCAAGAACATCAAAACGTTCGATGACAGGCGTTTCTAATGGCATAAAACCATATCTCTTAAATTGTTTGGTCAGTATTGAGATGATTTTTTCACGGATAATCATAGCACTGGGATCCAAATCCCTTGTTCCTTTTGCATTCATCATTTTGTCTTGTTCCTCCCCCTTTCCTCAACCTTCAAGAATCTATCATAAACAGTCTTGTATTCTGTAAAAACTTTTTTGTACCCTCTTGTGAATGAATCAAAGCATTTTTCTGCAATTTCACAGTGGCTACTCTTAAGAGCCTGGTAAAATAGGTGAATGTCAACCGCCCTGTCTTCGTATTTTTCTGAATAAAAACTTAGTCCAAAATCAATTGTATACACTGTTCCCTGTTTTAATATGAAATTTGATGTTGTCAGATCGCCGTGTATTATTCCCTTACCATGTATTTTCCCAACAATTGCCCCTATTTTCTCGCACAGCTTTTTAGCAGTTTCTGCATTGAGTTCATCTCTGACACGATTTCCATCAATGTATTCCATGTCAAAAGACGCTTCTGCTAGATTGTCAACAGTCGGCACATTAAGGTCCAATGACAATTTTTTTAATATATTGAACTCTGACTTTGTGCGTCTCTTGCGCAGACTTAAGTCAATGACCTCTAAGCGATAGTCCTTAGGTCTTCTAAATTTAGTGACCATACCTGTATCATTCAGAATAAGTTCAGCTTCTGCTCCGCGGGCAATCAATGTCATTTAAAAAAGTAAAAGAAAGAAATTTAAAATTATTTCTTTTTTTCAGCTGGTTTTGCAGCTTTTTCGGTTTTGGATTGAGTTTTTGAGTCCTTATCTGCTGGTTTTTCAGCAGATTGATCTTTACCGTCTGTTTTTTCAGTCTTTTTTGTGGACTCTTTATTAGACTTTGAGTCTTTTTCATCAGATTGTGATTTATCCTCAGGCTTAGCTGCCTCTTTAGTGGCCTTTTTATCAGATTTTGCTTCTTTCTTATCGTCTGATTTATTGTTTCCTTTTTTATCTGATTTCTTATCCTCAACCGGTGCTGATTTCAATTCAGCTGTTACAACCAAAACTTCTTCCTTGTGTTTCTCACGAAGTTTCTTAAGCTCGCGTACTGCACGGACTTCCACTTTACTAGGTGGATTTTTAATCCCATCCTTCCAGACATACTCGTTCAGATATTTGCCCAGCTTGACTACGTCAGCCTTCATGTGCTTTTTAAGGAATTCTTCAATTACCGAGATTGATTTCTTGGATCTTTTATATCGTGGGACCTTAAGGAATCCTTTTCTCAAAGGAATTACATACTCTCTTTCCAGTTTATCTGCTGCCATATGATCACCTAAATCTTAGTCTTGGTCCTTCGCCACTGTCTTTTAACAGTAGTGTGTCTACCTGGATGAACCCTTCTTCCTTTTCCGTAGATCTTTGGGACTGTCCAGAAAGGCGCCCAACGTGTCTGTCTGCCAAATTTGGCCAGCTTCAATTTCTTGCTAACATGTAAGTATTTTGTCATTTTTATACCCTTTTGATTTTGATTTCTCTTTTTTTTGACGCTATCCTGCCGAGCAACTCCTTAAGAGCGCCCTCATCGATTGAGTCAATCTTTTTTTCTTCTATGAATCTGTGCATGACCATCAATGCATAAGTTGCATTCTCAGGATGCATGATTTTCAGGTTGTGGTACCGAAATATGGCTTCTTTGGTCATATGTGGCTTAACTTGAGCCTCAATGGCCTTTATTTGTTTTTCAGTATCTTCTTCTTCGGCTTTTTTCTGATTTACCTGTTCTTCACGCTTCTTAAGCATCTCTTGCAGTTTTTTGGCCTTTATTTGCTCCAGATTATCCATTGTATAATAGTATTTAAATGTGTCCAATCAAGAGTCTTTTTTACTATCACCATCTGACTCTGCTGGTTTTTTATCATCTGATTGATCTTCAGGTTTCTTATCTTCAGCCTGCTTATCAGATTCTTTATCCAAGGATTGTTTATCTACTGGCTGTTCTTCGTTCTCTGATTTATCTTCCCCAGGTTGTTCTTTTTTGACTTCGGATTCCTGTTTATTTTCAATATCGGAATCTTTGGTTTTTGGAACTTCAACATCAGAATTGCCTTTAACATCCGAATCTTCAGATTTTTCAGTATCAACTTTGTTAGAGCCATCCTTTTTAGCGGCATCTTCAGGTTCATCTTCGGATTTCTCGTCTTCTGACGCAACATTTTTTGATTTTTTTGGAGTTTTCTTGTCAGGCTGTTCATCAGGTTGTTCTTCAGACTGTTTTTCCACAGTTTTATCAGACTTTTTTGGTACTGTCTTGCCTTTTTTGACGTCTCCAGTCATAGAAGAGGCCACTTTTGTGATGAATGAAACGCCTTCAGGTGTCAGTATTCGACCTTTATGGTCTTGCTTATCAACCTGCTTCAGTAATCCTGCTGTTTCAAGCTGGATAAGAATCTTCCTGATTATTGAACCAGATCCCCTGTAAAAATGTTCAGGTCTCACACCACGGTTTTTTCTTCCGCCATATTTGGTCCTAAGTTTGGATACGCCTATCGGCCCCAATGTGTACACTGCTTTAAGAATCGAAGCAGCTCTCATATACCACCAGTCCCGGTCAACAGGGGGTCTCTCCTTATGGAGACCTGTCTTGACAAATCTTGCCCAATCCGGGGGTATTATCTCCTGACGATCTTTTAATCTTTGTGCGACTTTAATAATTAAATCATTTATCGGTACATCGTTAATTATTGACATTCTTTCACCTATTCTACCTCTAAACCGAACATTAGGGATTGGGTAACCCTTTATAAATGTTTTTACTAATACACAGATGTATAAAAAATACGCAACTGTTCAACAAATTTAGAATACATCCAAATGTTAATAACAAAAATTGCCGTTCGCCCTGACTCCAAGCTAAAGCATGGGGTATTTGAATCCCTATGAAACCCTCGCAAGTGAGATTTTCAATAAAAATGGACAACAGCTTATTTATTTCGTGACTTTTTACGTTTAGTTCTGGACTTATAAAAATAATACCCTGCTATGATAAGCACAGCACCAATTAATACATAGACAAGGGGATTTAGTCCCACTCCATTATCCTCACTATCTTTAACTTCAATCTTAATGCTTTTATCCTGAATGATAACATCATCTCCGTCGATAGTTCTAACCTCAAGATCAATAAAGTAAGTCTTTGCGGGAGCGTCAGAATCTACAGTGAATTTTAGGAGGCCTTCACCTGACTGTCCGGATTTTAACTTGCCAATATAATCAGTCTTATCATCAAAATCGAATGGTTGAGATGATTCTTTAAAGACTCTTATTGATGTAGCATCCGCATCAACTGTCGCAGAATTATTGATGTCAATCCTAAGTTCAACCTCATCTCCTGGATGAATCACTCCAGGTGTAGTTTCAATTCCCACTATCTCAAAAAAAGGTTTGCTTTTGACAGGTATGTCAATGAACAGAATCTTTGATTTGTATTCAGCTTCACCGCTTTCTTTATACTCAACTACTAGCTTAGCATTATACGTTCCTCCACGTATGTTCTCATCAATGTCAATGTAATATGTAGCTGTCTTACTGTTTCCCGATTGAATAGTTCCAAGGTTTGATCGACTGCTGTACCCATACGTCTCAGAGAAACCTTCAGGAAGTTCAATGCTCATAATGACATTTTGTGCATCCAGCTCTCCAATGTTTTGAAGTTCCACATTAATTTCTGCTTCATCAGTATCGCCTACAAGTTTTGTAGGTGATGTCATGAGGTTTCCGAGGACAAATTCAGGACGATCATTATTAACTCTTAGGTTATATTCCCTAACAATCTGAACATCGCCTCTATCATTTGTTTCTTGAAGCTTAATTGTATAATTATCCTCAAGAGCATCAGGATCAACCCTCAATTTGTAATATAAAGTGTAATAAGCCTGGTCTCCTGAGAATCCTTTCCAGCCACCAACAGTCTTAGTTGCTGTATCGCTAGCATCAAAATAAAACGGGTACTCCGCTTCGAGCTTAAAAGTAATATTGTTCAGTTGTTCATTACCCTGTTTTTCAACCTTAAATCTGAGTTCTACATATTTCCCAGGGTGCGCAGGATCAGGATCCTGGTTCAATAGAGTAATTGAAAGGTCTCCATAGTCACTGCTTGCTGCATTGACAATTACGCTAAGAGCGATAAACACTATTATTATGAAAGGTATTCTTTTCATTTTTTCTTCCTCCAAAATAGATCTCAAATATTACGAGCAAAGCTGGAACAACTGTAATGGCTGCCATAAAGCATGCAGCTATTCCATAACTCATCATTGTACCCATCTCTGCCATCATCGTCAGTTGTCCCATAGACATAGCTTTAAAACCAATCAGAGCGGCTAAAGTAGTGGTTGCCATCGGCATGATGACATTCGACATAGTAGTAGACATGGCATCCTCAATAGCAAATTTACCTGTATTGCTTTTCAGTTCCTGCCTGAATCTCATGACAGTCTGGATTCCAAAATCAATACCAATACCCATTATCATTGATATTACCCCGGATGTGACAGAGCTGATGCTCATGCCAATAAGTCCAATATACCCAAAAGCCCAGATTACTCCCACACCAATCGTCGTTAGTGGTATAAAACTATATTTTATGGATCTAAGTAGGACCAATAGAACGATTAATATCCCAACCAAGGAAAATTGAGATGTTTTTGCCATGTCCGGTCCCAGTTTTTCCTGGACAATAGGTTGTGCAATAGTATTCCCAGCAAGAGACACCATAATCCCTGGCGGTTGAGGAACATAATCGACAATTTCATTCAATAATTTGACAATCTCCTTTTCATCATAATCATCCGAAAGAGATATTTTTATTAGTGCTAGTGTGTGATCTTCACTTAGGTATGATTTAAGCATCATATTGTTTTTTTCAAATTTTATAACATCACTTAATGACTTGGGCAAATGATTGTCATTCATTCCTTTTATAAGAGTCGAAGCACTGGATACTGATTCAACATAATCTGTATTTAAAGTCATTTCACCCAATAGATGAATATATCTAATGACTTCAGGATCTCGTATGTCAGCCAGTTTACTATATTTGTCCGCTGGGTCCAGTTCAATTGAATACATTGCAGAATTGCTCCCACCAAACTGGTCGTTCAATATGTGTAACGCCTTCATCACATCCATATCAGCTGGCAGTAAATCTTCATAATCTGAACCTTTTGTCTGCACTTTCTGTGATTGCTGAATGGCCAGACCAGATAGAATTATGACCAATATTAGGATAATAAATGGCCTATGAGCCAGGAATTTCGCATATCGCTCGATAATTTTCTTTATCATAATCCACCCCTCATGTGCTCATCTTTTTTTCCAGAATATTTCAGATAAAGACGATGAGTATTCCATTGTTCAAACTTTTCTTCAAGTATAATAATAACAGGTGCGACAAAAACTGCAGCAAACAAACAGTAGAATATACCCAATGCAAGGCTAACTCCCAAATGCTGCATCATTGGCATCACAGAAAGGGTTAAAGCCATGAATCCAACTATTGTTGTAGCTCCAGAACCAAGGATTGCTGATCCGACTCCTGGTACAGCTATCTTTAGAGAATTGAGCTGGTTCTTGCCTTTTGCTCTTTCTTCTTTGTATCGGGTAAGTATGAATACCCCATATTCAACTCCAAGGCCGAGGATCATTGCACCCAAACCAACAGTGGCTATGGAAAGTTTGATTCCCAGCCATCCCAGAGTACCCATTGTCCAGATTAATCCAAATGTGAGAGGAGCAAATACTAACAACCCTTTTGTAAAAGATTTCTCCATAACAAAAAGCAAAAGTAATATAATTAAAGCAGCAAGCAACAATGTATTTAAAGCATCTTCTGCTAAGAGACTAAAGATTGTCACTCTCATCGGTGGTGCACCAGTCTGCATAACTTTAACCCCAGCAGGAAGCGATAGACCCTTGATATCATCACTGATTAAGGATGAAAGAGCATGTATCTTCTCCTCGCTACTGCCAACATCTGCAGTAACAAACATAATGGTTGTCTTGAAATCTCTACTGAAAAAACTCTCAAGCTGAGGGGCCGCTTTTAGGAATGTTTTAACCTGCTCAACATCATTGAAATTCATATTGCTTATGTATGTGGCAAATGAACCGACACTATTAACCATACTTTCTGACTCAAGTTCATGCTGAAGGTTAGATAGATAATTGATTATTTCTGGTTCTCTGATATCTTTAGGTGCATTCTTGTAATCCATGGACTCGTCCAATGTAAAAATAAGTATTACTGTATCCTGCCCGCCAAAAGTATCTGTGATTTTATCGTTCAGTTGGTATATCGGCAAATCTTGTGGCATCTCTTTATTGATGTCACTCTCTATGCTTATCTTAGTAGCACCATATCCCAGAAAGACCGTCATAAGAATTACAGATATCATGATGGGTAAAGCATATTTCTTTTGAGTCTCTGCAACTTTTGTTAGAAATTCTTCCAATATACCCATTATTTCACCTTACACTTTTCAGCTGTGTGACGGCGTCTTTAATGATGCTGCGTAATTTTTTTTCACTTTCTGGTTTAATCTTATCATTTTGCAGAACTGACTCAAGTGATCTTCTTAGTTCTAAAAGAAGCTCCATATTTCTTAAGACAATCGGATTGGTTATGTATTTATTCATGACAAACAACGGTTTCTTCTTTGTATCGTTATCCAAATGTCCCAATACTTTCATAATCTCTTCCTGGGAAGACATTAGCTTCTGTTTTTCTTTGGTGAGTCTTAGAAGTAAATTCTCTCCATTTGATGTTATTGAATATAATTTAGTCCTTCCCGTCATCCTTACTTTGATATACTTTCCTACCAACAACTGTTCAAGCAAAGGATATACTGATCCTGATGATGGCTTTCGACCGATGTATTTTTCGGTGTTAAGAATAAGCTTATAGCCTGATTGTTCGCTGTTCTTAAGCAATTTCAAAAACAGCACTTTTAGGTATCCCTTTATCATTATCGGTTGCCGATATATTGGATCCCGAGGACTACATATAAAGTTTTTGGATTTGAATGATCTGTATTTGAGTAGAGTTTTATCGTATGGTTTTAGAAGTTCAGTTCTTCCTGAAAACCTTTGTAAAGGTCTCAAATATAGGAGTATTCGTCGATACGGTATAGAAATCAGCTTTTGCCTGTTGGCAGACTTTTCTAATATCTGCAATATGGTCATCCAGAAGCGTACCATACCTTTGTTTCTCTCGCAGTGAGAAATATGTCCTCATCTTTTTTTTATCTTCTGAGTCTTCAAGGATCATATCACCAAAGAAATTGACATTTACTTCATCTTTGTCCAACACCTGTATCACCACAATTTCACTTCTGGAAAATTTAAGCAATGTCTCTTTGAGTTCATCCAGATCAAACATGTAATCCGATATAATCACAATCATGCTTTTTGATGAGACAAACTGCTTGTAATTAAACAAGCTTTTCTTGAATTCGGATTTTCCTTTTACTTTTAGGGCATTAAGATGTTCAAGAATGCGCATGAGATTACGCATCCCTTTTTTTGGCCTAAACGGCTGTAACTGGTCAGAAAATGTGGAAAATGTGAACTTTTCGTTGTTTTTCATGCCCATGTAAACAAAACCCAGACCAATCATTGCAGCATACTCAAATTTTGAGGGGTCTTTTCCATAATCCATACTTGCGCTAGCATCAACAACAATATGTATGGTCATGTTGCGGTCTTCTTCATGTCTTTTAATGTATAGTTTCTCTGTTCTGGCAAACAGTCTCCAATCAATGTCTCTGATATTGTCTCCTTTGGTATATTCTCTATAATCTCTAAAAACAATCCCTTGTCCGACTGCTTGTGAAGCTCTCGCTCCTGATAATGGAGAGACAACGCGTCTCTTGATTATCATCTGGAATCGATCCAGTTCTTTAAGATAATTTGTTTCAATCATTTAGCAATCTTCTCGATTACATCATCTGTGGTAAAACCTTTTCTTTCTGCTTCAAAACTAAGGATTATCCTGTGTCTTAGTATGGGTACCGCCATTTCTTTGACATCCTCTAAAGATACATATTTTCTTCCCTCGATCAAAGCTTTAGCTTTTGCTGCCATTACAAGACCAATCGATGCTCTTGGAGATGCTCCCCATTCTATCAGATCTTTTTTGTTCCTGGTTTCAAGGACTATTTCAACTGCTTTTCTTTTAATGTCATTTGCTATAGGAACTTGCCTTGTTAACTTTTGTAGAAGCATGATTGACTTTTCACCCATCATTGGATTTACCCTTGAGCCACTACCATCTTTTGTCATCATATCGACGATTTTATTTTCTTCATCAAAAGAAGGATAATCAAGATTGATTTTTAGAAGAAATCTGTCTGTCTGTGCTTCTGGGAGAGGATATGTACCCTCTTGTTCTATTGGGTTTTGGGTTGCCAACACAAAAAATGGTGGGCTTAATTCATAGGTCTTGTTACCAACTGTAACCTGTCTTTCCTGCATTGCCTCAAGCAAGGCTGACTGTGTCTTTGGAGTAGCCCTGTTTATCTCATCTGCCAGTACAACGTTTGCGAAGATCGCTCCTTTTTCAAAACGAAATTCTTTTTTTCCATGAACTTCATCTATCAAATATGTACCGATTATATCTGTCGGCATCAGGTCTGGAGTAAACTGTATCCTACTATATTTCAGATCAAGAGTCTTTGCTATAGTTTTGATCATAAGAGTCTTTCCCAGACCAGGAACACTTTCCAGGAGAGCATTTGAGTTGCACAAGATAGCAACCAGAATATGCTGAACTGCTTTTTTTTGCCCAACAACTGCCTTCTCCATCTCAGTTGATACACTCATGAATGTTTCCTTGAGTTTTTCAAGATTTTTTATTTTATCAATTTCATCTGTCATGTTTTCACCTGTTAAGTTTATCAAAATAATTTTTTATTGTAGTTTCGTCGTCTTCACTGAATTCAGTCTCATAGAAGGTTTTTTCCGAGACATAACTTGCAGAATCTGCTTCTAGATCATTAAAATCTAAGTCTTTTGCTTCTTTTTCTTCCTCAAAAGACAGCTCAGTACCTGAAGATAGAATATCAATAACTGTGTCAGATTCTTCCAGGTCTGTATCAACATTAGATTGAAGGGAGATTTTTCCCAATTTTTTAACAATCCCATCCTGTGGGCTATCATCGTCGAAGATTGAAAATCCTGATATTTTATCTGGAATATCCATTATCTGAAGCTTGAAAGAGGATGTAAGTATAATCAGAAATGCCATTGAGCACAATATGACAACTTTGAATACGACCTGTCTTTTGTTAAGGAAAGAGAAATTTGAGACAAAACTAAGTCTTTTTTTAAGGTCTGTAAACAGGACTTTGACCACATTGTTGTCTACTTCAATATTGTCTGCGCATGTCCTGAGAATTTCTCTTAGATGAGGATATCTATCCTCAACCATATAGAGTGAGATGTTTCTATATCGGATGACAAAGGAAATTAATCCAATTATAACAGCTGTTAATATTGGTACATACATCTTAATTGGGAAGAATATGGTCATAAAAAATACTGCAACAAACACTAAAAAAACATCTAGTATTGATTCAAAAAGTATCACCGCAAATATCTTTTTTTTAAGGATATCAAATAGTATCTTTCGGTCCATTTTAGTATGTCTTATTTTTATTGAATTTTAATGCTAACGACAAATCACTACAGGTCAACAGATATTGAATAATATAATCTGAATATTGGTGCAATTTATCCACCTTCATATGTTTTCAAACGATCTTTTAGGTACTCAACTTCTTCTTCAAATTCGTCCCTTTCTTCCTTTGCACTCTCATACTTCTCCTTGAAGTTAATGTATGCATCATATGTCCAGGAGAGGTTATATTTTGTATCATTTAACTCAACCTGAACATTCTTTAGGTTCTTTGTTGTTTTATTCAGATTTTGGGTCAGATCCAGTATCTGTGAGGTCAAACGAGTCCTGGTATCATCAAGTTCAGAACTCTTGTTCATATATAGGGTGTCATAATAGTCCAGATCCCTTTTTGAGTCGTTTAGTCTCTCGAGAGCGTCCTCTAACTGCATTTTATAAGATTCCAGTTCAGTTGATGTATAAGTCAGATTGTATTCAGTATGGTAAAGGGTATCAGTTAGATTCCCGAAGGATTGTGTATAATATACTGCGGATCCGATGAGTGCAGCTATAACAATGAGGATCATAGCTAAAAAAAACAGTCCAATATCTCTCTTTGTCAGATCCTTTTTATCTTTTGTCGCAATCATATGCTAATACCCAATATTTTGATATTCAATAATGTGCCTCTTTCACAAACCTAAGTTCACTATCAGTCTTCTAATATATGCTCCAAGACAATAGGCTATTAATACTGCTATGATAATGTAAGCTGTGTAGTATTGCCTTACAGTCTCAACTCTCAAAGATTTTGAGACGATAAATTCTGCTATTTTACTTTCATCTGTGGATTTAAAAATTTTTCCTCCAGTACCATATACTATTGAGTCTAATTCTGTGTTCTGAGTCACATCTTCAAATTCAGGATTATAGTTTACTGCATAGGGTTCTCCCAACAGATTGAAGTATCCTATATTGTCTGGTGTTATTGAAGAAGTGTAGAGTGAGTCCTGGACTCGAACAAAAGTCATATCTTGATATGCAGGATATTGTGGTGATTTTACAGTTACTTTGATCTGTTGGCCAATATGACCATCTGGTACGGATACGTACTCTTCTTCTCTGGTTGCTGGATTACCTATGCAATAGTTAACTGTTCGCACAAATAATCTGGAATTATTTCCTGAAAGCAGTTCATTGGCCCATCCAGATCCATCATCTGTAGCAAATGATACAACTCTTCCAAGACCGGTCTGGGAAGTAACGATTATTGGTATACCCGAGGTCGTTCCGACTACACTAACACCATTTCTTTTTGGTATGACTTGATTGTAACCATATATAACAAGGTTATCAGTCTGAAGTCCAGCTGTTATGAAATGGTTTGCAGTCAGGAAATCAAGATAATATTTGTCAGATGTTGCTTTCTTAATGCTTGGATTATCTTTAAACTCAAATGTAACACTCTGGTATTCCTCGAGCGGATGATATCTGCCGCCTCCAGCGACTGCAAAGGCTATGGCATTGACTTCATTTGTATTAAATTTACCATTCTTCTTGTCCTCTTTTTTGCCAATCCCAATTAGATCAAGCCCGATTCCTAATTCCTTTATATCAAGAAGAGCCTCTTTTGCCAGTTTGAATGTGGTCATTTCATTTGGATTTAATGATGCTTTTCTTACATCAAAGTCAGATATTATGATTAGATTACCTCCTCCATTATTCTGAAGCAGTTCCTGTGCTTGTCGGATCCCATAATCAAGATTAGAATGGTTACCCCCATATTGTGGTTGTATATTCTCAATAGTCTTTTTTACCATTTTGAGATCCTTATTCCTAATTTTTGTAAGTGGAGAAATCATTTCGGTTGTAACATCAAATCCCATTACCGCTACCCTATAATCAGGATTGATCCTGTCGAGCATCGTGATTGCGAGCCCTTTCCGATTATCGGAATTATGGTCTGTAAAGTCAAAATTCAAAGTATCTTCTTGTGTCCAGTCACCTGTTCCTGGAGATAAATCCATCAGTATAACAATATTGAAGTCGTCAGCATCTTTTTCGATACCAGTTCCAGGTTTAACTGGAAGGATCGATGAGATCAGACTTTTGTGGATATCACTGTCAAAATCATAAGTGTTTCGTCCACCCATGTAGATCAGACCGCCGCCATCTCTAACAAATGATATCAAATTTTCCTGAAATTGATTTGATAGTTCTGTTGTCTTAATGTTATTGATTATTACAGTATCAATATTTGCTGGGACTTCTTGAGGATCAAGATCTGTGTGTACCTGATAATTATACTCCAGCAGTCCTGATAGCATTGAATCTTTAGATATAAATAGTATTTCCGGTTTATCAATAACAGATATGGATTTATGGAATACATTATTTTCTCTATATCCACCTTCATCTTCAATTATTGCTGTCAAGCTATGTGACCCTTCATCAAAGCTGTGAGTATATTCTATTATTGTATCTTGGGTTTTTTGTCTGAATATTTCCTCATCGTCAAGGTAAAGTACAACCTCAACAGCTTTTTTGTGGTTTTTCTTTATTTCAACCACAAAAGTAGTGTCTATTCCTCTAACTACTGATTTTGGGCCGTATAGATGCACTGAGTGTTCATCTAATTTCTTTGAGAGATTTATTATGGAAAGTGTGGTGTTAATGCTTCTGAGAAGAAAGTTAAGGTCAGATGATGAGGCTCTAACAGGATCGGGGTAATTATTACCATCGCTGATAAGCAGGATGTTTTCATTGGAAGATGCTGTAGAAAGAATATTATCATATATCTGAGACGAGGATTTCTGTCCAATTTCTATTTCCTGAATTCTCATATCGTCTCCAAAATAGGCTTTCAATTTTTCTATGTCTACTGAGTCATAGAATGACATAGAATCTGATTTATCAACAAGGATTTTCACATTTTTTTCAAGTGTGACTTCTTTTTCAGTCAATGTATAAGGCCTTGATAATGCTACCAATAATAAAAGAATCGCAATAAGGGAGAAGAGAATGAGGTGGCGCTGTCTTGACCTTTTTGCCTGAATTTCTGGATTAGCACCTGTCTGGATGAATTCCTTATAGAGTAATATGATCATTACAAAGAGAATAACTCCTCCGATAATCAATGGCAGAATAGACTCAATATGATATTGTATCAAAGCATCCAATATACCTGATGCTGTATTGAGGACTGACATCAGATATCACCTCTAAGTTTCAAGTACGCAATTTCTCCGATAACGACCATTATCGAGATAATTATCAACCACATTGTAAGATCAATATTCTGTGTATTCTCTTTCATCTGCTCAAGAGCAGTTGATTTTGATGGTATTTTCTGACTAAGTGATGCAGATTCATCTGCATTAAGCAAGTTGACGCATAAGCGGGATTTACCATTTTCATAAACTCCAACTTCAGTACCAATTTCCGAATCAGAATTTGCTGTCTGAAGATTTAAGTCTGATATTTTTTCAATTTTTGTCAATTTCTCTATTGCTCTCTTCCAAAATATTGGAAATCCTGTTGTCATCTTAAAATCAGATCCATCCTCCAAGAGACCATAGTATAATATATGACCAAGACCGTATCTCGAGACAGCAATAACTGGGTTTCCATCAGCAGTTACCAATGAATCAACATTATTTGTTCCCTCTGCTGGAGAGTTTATCTCAAAGACAAAATATTTTGATACAGATCCAAATTCAATATTGTCAGTCAAAGCAGAATCGGCTTCTGAGGTTAATCTGGTTAAATCATTTCGAGTATCATTGTAGCTGTAAGGAAACATGCCATAATAATCAACCAACATCCCTTCCTGCGCTGTTATAATAACTGGGGTGCCTTTTTCTGCGGAATTTGCAATATCTTCCATTTCTCCAGGTATCATAAGTGCATGGTTAATATTATTAAGAATAATTAAGTCATAGTCATCTGTTTTTGGTCTTACAGGGGGTACAGAAATTGTATATTCAATGAAATCAAGGGAGTCAAGAGCACTTTTAATATAATCGGAAATATCGGATGAAATTACCAGTACAGAACGTTTATTATCAGTCACAGGACATATATGAAGAGTATTGTCGGTCGGGAAGGAATCCTTCTCTAATATCTCGATTTTCGAGTATTTTTCAGGTACATTAACCCTGAATTGTTCAATTGAACCAGGACTTATTGATTTCTTTTCCTCGTTTCCGTTTATTGCTATCGTGACTTCTCGTTTTTCAGAATCATAATTCCTAATATATGCAGCAATTTCATTGGATCCAAATACAGCGCTTTCAATTCCAATATTGTTATAATTATCAGAAATGACATGGGTGGAATAACTTACACCAACAGAATCAAGTTTTAATAATGCTGAAATGATATCATCAACTGAGCGTTCTCGAAAGTCACTAATTATATGAAGTTGTGTTTTGTCCGAGTCGATATGCCTTATAGCTTCCTCTATTCCGGATAACAGATATCCTGGACTGTCAGTAGCCTTGATACCCGCGATCAGTGTTTGAGCAGTGCCACTGTTAAGTTTTTCACCAATGACTCGTGTATTTCCATCTGAGACGATTATTGTATTCCTCTTTGCGATAAGATTAACTGCATCTGATTTGGCATGATCAAGATATGTATTTCCATCTGATGCAACGGACCTCATAGATGCGCTGGCATCAATTAGTATAATCGCATGTTGGGCTGAAGAGAGCGATTGTTTATAGGGCATAATTATCCCAACTGCTGAGATACAGAAGAGGATAATTATTAATAATTGGATAAGCAGAAGCGTATTCCTCAATAGTTTTTGCATGATTGAATTTTCACTTTTATTCTTGTTGTGCTTTGCAAAGAAGATCAAAGATGGAATTTTCTTTTTCGGTGGTTTGGGTTTGATTAGATAAAGAATAATTAAGGGGAGCATAGCTATAAAAGAATATATTGCCCACTGATTAACTAAATACTCAACCACACTCATATAAAACCATATTATGCTATCAAATATATAAATTTGTTGTTAATTTTGTATATTAATATACGCAAAAACTGAAGGAAATTTGTCAAGATGAAATATATCTGTTCAAAGCCTTTGAGAGAAGATGAACACATCAAATCTAAATGAGTTTTCATCACAGAACCATTCTCTTTATCATAAATGCAATCCCAACCTGTCTGTTGTTACTACAAAGTTACTATAAAAGTTAATTTTATATAGTCTTTGATTGTTCTTCAAGTCATGAATGCTAATGACCATACAAGATCTGAAAGGTTTAGATCGTTAGATACAGTAGTAAATCATAGCAATATTAAACCATCACTATATGATGATTTACCTACAGTTAATTATAGGCCTAACTGGAAAAATATTGAATATGCTATACCAAATATTGATTTGCGCTATTTCTTGTCATCAATGGTCAGGTACAAAACCCTTTTTCCTGAAAATAAATCAAAAGATCACAAGTTTTACATGACCAATTCTCAGTTAGATGAGACCATCTGGGAATATATCAAGATCCATCATACTGACAAATATAAAACATGGCTGAATAAACTTCATTCAGGTTTTGAGCAGGGAAAGAGTATGAGATCAAAGGACTATGACCAGATAAGAGAACGTGTTCAAAGCGCTGGTGATATCACTTTCTCAGAGCTTAGGGAGCATGATCAACATTTTTTCAGTGATTCCTTATCAGGAAAGATATATTCAATCAGAAATCTAATAATAAGGGAACTATCTTCTGCCGGAAAGATTGTCCACCAGGAGGCAGTGCCCGGATATGGAAAGAATCTATTAAAGATCCATCCCATGTATGTCCGTCGAAAATAGCCAAAATTATTAAAAGATATTAATTTTCAGAGAACTAAACAATCATTTTTTTGTAAAATAACAAAAATTGCCGTTCGCCCTGACCCCAAGCTAAAGCATGGGATACAATAAAAATGTAAAGCATTTTTGTGTACAAGAAAAGCTTTGCTTTTCTCCGTATTAAAGGGCTCACAATCCATAGGCAATTTTTGGGATTGAAAATCTCGCACTAAAGTGCAGGGTATTTGAATCCCGATGAAACCCTCGCAAGCGAGATTTTCAATAATATTGTAGATCATTTTAAACACAATAATGGGGAGCATTTATTTGATATGGTAACAGCAATTATTCTGGCGGCGGGCTCGGGTGAGCGATATGGTAAGCCAAAGGTTATGGAAGATATTGGTGGCATACCTCTCTTAATTAGAGTGGTTAGTATCTTTTCACAAGTCAAGATGATTAATCGTATGATCATTGTGTGCAGAGCAGATGACAAAGATTATGTTCAGACTGTACTGGATGAGCACCATTACATGGCTGAGATTATTGTAGGAGGAAAAAACAGGCAGGAATCCTGTTATAACGGAGTAAGTCATGCTCTTGAGAACACACATTGCTGTTCCAGTGGTTCTGATCTGGTTCTCATACACGATGCTGCCAGATGTGTTGTAACTAGGGAATTAATTGAGAGGTGCATTAAGACAGCAAGAGATAAAGGTACTTGTGTTCCAGCTATCAAGGTCAAGGACACTATAAAACGGGTTAATGAACGTATCATAACTGAGGATCTTGACCGAACTAGTCTTATTGCAGTACAGACCCCTCAAGTTTTCACCCTTTCAGACATCAAAATTGCACATGATACAGCTCGGAAAAGCGGTTTTATTGGAACGGATGAAGCATCTCTTATGCAGAGAGCAGGGTATACGGTGCATATATGTGAAGGAGATGAGAAAAATATAAAACTCACAACCCCTTTAGACAAAAATATCATGGAGATAATCCTTTTAGAATCAAATAACTATTGTGAAGAGTAATTTATAGGATTAAGAAATATTTATTGAAAAAAATGAAAGTTGGAATTGGAACGGACTCGCACGCTTTTGAAGATGGAAAGCCTTTGATTCTTGGGGGGCATATGATTAAAGATAACCCTGGTTTAAAAGGTAATTCTGACGGAGATGTAATTATCCATGCTTTATGCAATGCGATCGCAAGCACGATAGGTGTTGGTTCTATCGCAAGCTATGCTGATAAAATCTGCGAAAATGGCGTAAAAGACTCTTCCAAATATCTGGAACATGTCATGAAGATTATGACCTCCAAAAATTTAACTCTCAATAATATAAGCATCGCTTTGGAATGCAGTAAACCAAAGCTTGAAGGTCACCTGCATTTTATGCGAGAAAATTTATCCAGTATGACCAAACTGCCAATAGATGACATTGGGATAACTGTAACATCAGGTGAAAATCTTTCAGCTTTTGGAAAAGGAAAAGGGATATATGCAATTGTTATCGTTTCTATAGGATAAAATTATTTGAGTTAAGATCGATTTTCAAGAATTTCTTCAATCTGTCCATTATCAATGTCTTTGAATCCCCTATCTATGAAATGTCTGTGCACATCTTCACAATTCAATAAAAATCTTCTTGGATTACAGTCTGAACAATAGAAAACCTTGCGGATGTTCTCATCCGACAGGACCTTTTTATTTTTCATTCTATGCCGGATAAGCTGGACAGCTTGTTGTTCTGTAAGAGTAGGGATATTGAATATTTTCATCCCTGTCTTAAACTCACCAGGAATCATATTATCCTTGATTCCTGATCCCACAAATAGGATTGACTTCACGCTTCCTTGATTATAGTGTTTAAGGATATTATTGTAGTCTCTTTTGTTCATCTCCTGAGATTCGTCAAAAATCAATATGGTCTTTTCTGTATTCATCAGTTTTCCTATCAAGCTGCTCTCAGTACTGATGATTTTTTCAATATTTATAATCCTCTCCTTGCGGTTACAGCTATAGAATAAGGTGTTTTTGCTTTTTTTTAATATCCATTTAATTACTGTTGTCTTTCCAGTGCCCATATCACCAACAAGATAGACAATTGAACCTAAATAAAGAAGATTATGAACTTTTTTCTTCAGTTCTTCAAGATTAAGAAGGTGTTGGTCGCCTGCCATTGGCTTAACAGTCAATGGGTTAGCCCTAAATCCTAATTGAGTATACCAGGTCTTCATTTTATTATCTTTATTTGATTATCTTCAAATATTCCTGCAGTTGTAATTCAGTCCCTTTCTTTTTCGCATATTTATTGATTAAGAGAAGATTCTTTTTGAAATTTGAGAGTGAGTACCCTCCCCTCTTAAATATGCTTGATAGTGCATCCTTGGATTTTATTGCGTCAACTGAGCAATATTTATTTGCAATTTGAAGTAAATCATTTGATTCCACCTTAGGGGTCTCAAATGTCCGATTGCCCATACGATGCATGATGCTTTCAGTCAGCTTAAGTCCGGAGGCTGTCTGAGCTGTAAAGACTACAGATCGAATATAACTGTGATCAAACAGAAATTTTACACGTTCTGCATTGCGTTCACTCAAGTATTTGATATTATCTAGGAGCACGACCATGTTTTTAGGTCTTATTTTTAATAGTTTACCGATACTACCATACTTCTCGAACAGCAAATCTTCAATGTTAAGACTTTTCTTGAGTGTTTTACAGTCAAGGTATACAACTTTTCTACTACCCCTAAACTTACGTATTATTTGGTATAGGACAAATGTCTTGCCAGTCTTACCCTTAATAAAGATTAAAGAACCTGCGTTAACGTGATAAAGAAGATCATCTAATAGGCTTGATTTATCCAGAAAGTCTTCACCATTGTATTTCCAGAATGGGTCTTTCCTATTAAAGAGAGACAACAGGTTTGCTATCATATGAGAAGGGATAAAAGAATAATATAAAAAAATAGCGATGGAATACCATCACTTTTGTTTTTTGTCTGTCTATCCACAAGAACCAGCAGATGCTGCTGCACTTCCAGCCTCGAATCCAAACCCAGATGAAGGATTAGTTGTATCCAGACTCTGACTACATTCTGCAGGTTTTGTTGTAAATCCCTGACAGATTGTTTCAAGAAGTGACTGTGGATCCCTAGCACTGCTAACAAGTACACCATTAACAACTAGTCCAGGCGATCCCCTGACGCCATATTGCTGAACTTCTTTTTCATTGACCTTAAATGGTGGATAATTACCCATCCATGTGGTTTTGTCATTGAAGTTTGCAGTTATCTGGTATTCAGTATCTACTTCATCTGTACATTCTTTCAGTGCTTCTGCATCGATATCTGCCTCTATTAAGCATGCATCAGATTGTCCATCCTTTAGGAAACATTTCAGATAAGTCATATACTTGTCTGTTTGTTCCTCCTGGATACAGTATTGGTTGAGTTGCTCATAGATTTCTTTATCACCATGCATGGCATAATTGACAAATTTAATCTTAAAATCTATTTTGTCACCAAGCAGTTCCTGAACAGGGATAAGACCTTTCTCAATTTGTGTGCCAAATGGGCAATGCGACATTACGAATGCTTCGACTGTTGGAACTGTTTTCTTTTCCATACAGGCCAGAGTCCCTTTACATTCTGAATCTGCACAATCTACTGCACCATCTCCATCATCGTCTAAGGAATTGTCACATATTTCAGCATTTGGATCCCATGTTGAACCTGTCCTAAGCTCGTACCGTCCATCCTGAGTGGGCTGTAAATATCGTGATATTTGATCGTATGCATCAGCTTTTTTTACTGATTCATCAAAGATGAATGCTGGTAGAAGTTTCAGTCCTGCAGTTTCATACATGGACTTACCTTCGGCTGTTGCATAATCATAAACTTTAGTCTTGATCCCTGGGAACAACCCTCTCAGCTGGCTGATAACAGCGTTATGATTGCAGGTCTTGCAGTTGGAATCTGTTACAACAACTGCATTAACGTCCACAGGTTGTGGAATATCTGCACATGCTGCTGCTCCATTTCCTGTTGCTTGACATACCCCTCTTAGGAAATCGGTTGCTGTAGTGGCTCCACCACGTCCAAATGATTCTCCATCAAGCTTGATTGTCGGGCTTCCTGATGCTCCAGCAGCATCAGCACGAGCTGCACTTTCTCTTAAAAGGGTTTTTCCTTCATCACCATTGATACATGTGCTGATATCATTCTTGTTCAGAGCAAGCTGATCTGCACAACCTTCCCAATTATCTGGAAGTTTAGAATATTCTTTATCAACACAGCTTATAAAATCAAGATGTTTTGAGGGTTCATATTTCTGAACGCACAGATGAGCAATATTTCCTTTTACTTCTGCTATTCCATGCATAGAACAGAGGTCATCAATACAGAATGATGCTTCTCTGCCAGCATAAGATTGCTTTGGATATAGGATATAGTCTATCTGAAGATCCATGGCATCTCCAAGCTCTTTTTTAGCAGGAATGACAGCATCAAGCGCTTTTACACCAAAAGGACACTGGCTCATGACATATAATTCAACACTGGCAGAACTGCCTGAACTTGCTGGATTATCCACACTGCCTGACTCAGAAGATTCTACACCCTCACCAACGACCAATCCAGTCTTACCATCATCAGTATTGCTGAATGGTCCATCTTCATAGACACAGCCACTTAAGACAACAATGGCTAAAACAAATATAATCAATAATTCTCTTTTCACTTTATCTAACCCCCTTTATGTTATTGTTTATTCTCCTAAAAACTAATCATTTAAAAATTTAACCTCAAAGTAGGTTCTAAGAAATAGGCCTATCTCCCATATCTTCTATGTCGGTTTGAGAACTCATCAAGTATAGTAACAAAATCCTCTTTCGAAAGTTCTGGCCAACATTTCTCTACAAAAAACCATTCTGAATAATTTGACTGCCATACCAGAAAATTAGATGTCCTACGGTCGCCTCCAGTCCTGATAATCAAGTCTGGCTCATCATTGAAGTAAAGATTTTTTGAGAAGGTATCCTCATTGATTTCATCTATATCCATGTGACCTTCTTTAATTGCTTTAGCCACCTTCTTTACTGCGTCGACTACCTCTTGTCTCCCTCCATACGCAATAGCAAAATTGATGATATGTCCTTTATTATTTTTAGTCTGATCCATAAGCTCTTGCATAACAATCTGTAAGTCATTTGGGAGCATATATAACCTACCTATAAAATTAATCCTGATATCATACTCTGAAAGCCTTTTGTCAGTTCTAAGTCGTTTATATTCTTTCAGAAAGAGGTTCATTAGATAGTCAAATTCTTCTTTTGGCCTGTTGAAGTTCTCAAGAGACAATGTGTATAATGTCAATTCCTCAATCTTATACTCGTGGCACCACTTTAAGACATCCTCAACTTTCTTTACTCCCCATTCATGCCCTTTCCAAGGTTTCATCATGAGTTTCTTAGAAAACCTACGATTACCATCCATTATAATTCCAATGTGTTTTGGAACGCTATTCATCTCTTCACCAAGAATCAAATACCATTATAAAAAGGTTTGGTTCGACGTTATATTTAAGTTTACAATTTTGTATCGTTAAAATACAATTCCAGCCTGCAGCACATATATAACTATAAGCACTATTATTGCTATCACAACCAGCCAAGTGATAACAGACTCTCTGAACATGAAGTGTTCGTATTGTTCTGAGATTTTATGAGTCTCACGAACAACATCTGTCTCAGTCACTATTCCTACAAGTCTGTCTTTCTCGAAGACAGGGAAACTTTTTACACCTTGATCAACCATCACATTTGCTATATGGTTAACACTGTCAGTTGGAGAAATCGACAGAATTGGAGAACTCATCACATCTTCCACCTTGAGCTTTTTGTAGTCCTTTCCTGCTCTCAAAACTTTATGCAACATATCAGTTTCAGTCAGGATACCAATAGGTTTCTCTTTTTGCGTCACAACAAGAGTACTATAATTATTTCTTGCCATAGTGCCTATCGCTGTTGTCAATTTTGCACTATGCTCAATTGTTGCAACATTTGAAGACATGATTTGCCTGACTTCTGACATGAATAGATTCTATGAGTGTTTAGTATTTAAAGGTTTCGTACTATTGTGAAGTTATTCTGGTATTAATTTTGTGGAAATAGATTATTTGTGTAAATAGATCATTTATGCATAACTCCAAATGTTATTGAGAACCAGATTACCGTCCATTTTCTTGATTCTCACCTATTCTGACTGTTATGAACCACAGACTGGTATGGAGCTCAAAATATAAGGAATCATATTTTTGAACATAAAACAATAAAAACTTTTATATATATGACAATTTATGTAACAACTAAGTGTTGAGGTGATTAAATGCTTGAAGCAAAGAATTGGATAAGTTTCTTCGCAGGCGGTTTCGTTTTAGCTCTAGGGATAATTCCACTGCTTAATCAATTAAAAGTAATATCTTTTGGTTTACCTGCATCAATGATTGGATTGGTCATAAGTATAGCACATTGGCTTGTAGCGCTTGGTGGCCTATATCTGTTATATGACAGCTTTTTAGACTGGCATGAAGATCTTGGCAGAATCGCATTCTTTGTTGCTCTGTTCATGATCGGAATAGGGATTGTTCCAATTTTGAATCAGTTTAATGTAATAGGGTTTTCAATACCATTCCTATCGAACATGGTCTACTATATCCTCTTTATAATCGAAGGATTGTTCCTGATGGTAGTTGGAATGCAGATGGATTAACTTTGTTAATTTGATATTTCATCAAAATATTATATAATTGGGTTTTTACCCAATTTATAATTTTATTAGATTCAATAGCTGTTTTTCATTGGAAAATCAAGCGTTAAAATGAGATTTAGACAATATTTTCTACTAAAAATTGTTACTTAGAATACTATCAATTGTAGATTCAATATAAAAAAGTCAGTTCCTTCTTTGAAAAAAATATACAAACAGTGATATAGCAAGCAAAGATACTATCAAAATTATAATCATCATAACCTTAATATTTGGTCCTAGAACCACTTTTTGTTCAATGTTTTCTTTTGAAGATGTGTTTAAGCTACGATTATTTAATATATCTTTGAATTGTAAATCTTGCTTCACATTTAAGACTTTATCAATAACAGAAAACTGCTCTGATTTCTCGATCCCAACATAACCATCACTTTCTACTTTGTATGAAAGAGTATATATTCCTGTATAGTTAGGGATAAACGAATATGGAAGTTCAATCACTTTTGATGAACCATCTGGGGTTTTAAGTGTTGTTGATATATTTATATTAGATATACTTGAAGAATATTTTACCTCAATTTCTTGATTTTTCATAAATACTCTTTTTTCAAGACATTCTTTAGCTGGACAAATGCTCATATCAAATAGTAATTCTTCATTCGCATTTATATTAAAAAAATGTACTATGTTTTTGTGTACTGGTCGAATTATTCTCAATATAGCCTGGCATCCTTGAGAAACGGTTTTTTCAGTAACGACAGATCCTTTATAGTACCCATCAACGGACTCATTTGAAAAAAAAATCTGCCGAGGTGCAAGTGCAAAATTTGGACAATAAATTGTGGGGGTATATTCAACCAATTCGTCTGATATAATTGAATAATTGAATTCAATCTGCTCACCGATACTAAAAGTAGGCTTTACAATAATTTTAGCATCTAATGAATGAACCAATGGTATAAATATAAGCACAACAAGAAGAAAATACTGTTTCATGTTAAATCGACCTCATCAATGTAATTATTTGTTGTTACAAATTTTAATGTTGGGTCACCAATTAGAATCATTTGCAAGTGATTAGATTTTTTGTATTTGTTAAACGCTTGAGAATACGCCAACCCTATAGTATCACCTGCATAAACATAATTAATAGTCTGCTTGAATATTTTATTGCCAGTATATGCTTCTACTACAGCACCAAGATTACCAATAGCGCCTCTTCTTGTAAGGGTTGTGCACATCGCTTCAGAATTATAGACAGAACATGTCGAACATGCGAAATTATCTACAAAAGTATTTGACATTTTAGGGATTTGTGATGATGAAATCCCGGCCCAACCTGATGCACCATGGTCATTGTAAAATACATATGATGTATCCTCCCAATTTGAAATAATTGCAGGATTGTTCTCTGCATAAATATCTTCATCTGGTCTTATATCTTGCTTTACAGTATAGCCCTTTGAAGTAAATGCAGTAGAGAACTGATTTGCATGATCTATATCTATTTGATAGCCATTTGTTTTAGTGGCGATAATGGAGACCGTATTAGCATTTTTTAAAAATTGATCATGAAACAATGACCTTGCAAGCAAACTTGATGTATCAGTAACCGTCATACCCATCATACGACCTGTTGCATATGAATTTAAAATTCCAGAAACTCCAATAGAATATACAGAATTCACAGTAGCTAATAAAGAAGCATATTTATTCCCATAAATAATCGTATCAGCAGACACAGTGTAAATCTCAAATGCATTTTTTGTTGTTATTGCTTCTGGACTACCAATTATTGTTAGGTATTTTGGATTAAGACCATAATCTTTTATCTTTGATTGTATTAATGATGCATATTCAAATGGGTCAGTCAGACTTCCAGTTATTATTAATTCGTGCTTAGCTGAAGACAAAAAAGGAGTTATTAATGAATCTTTTGAGTATATATTTCTTACAAGGTCTCCTGTTTTCTCAACTTGAAAGATAGTATGAGTTGATAGTGTTAAATCCTGTGGGTTTGTCAAAATTAGTCTGTCAGTATACTGTGGTCTACCAGTACTAATGTCAGCGGTTGCATCTAAAAAAGCACCTTGAACACCTTCTAAATCTAGATTTTTACTGCAAACATTATTTATTGGATTAACCCCTCCAATACAAATAATATTCTTCAAGTTATAAGAATCAATAATATCCAAATCAGAATTTTGCACTACTAATGGGGCATTAATAACAGAAGCATAGCTCGCAGCAGCAAGAGCTAATTCATAATTATCTTCTACATAGACCACATCATCGTAAGACTTCCAATAATCAAGATAATCAGGCACTTCTTTTATTTCTATTGATGAATAACTATTATATCCTATTGGTGCTGAAGAAACAAATAAATTAGTAAAATCATTCATTATAATGTTACCGTCCTTATCAAATATTGGAATAGAATTATCATCAATCAGCGTTATTTTTTGTGCATTAAAACCTTGCAGGAAATTTATTGAAGAATCTACATCGATTGCTTCAAAGTCAGGTGTTTTTTTTAATTCTAGTGTAAATTCAACATAAGTCTCTTCTCCTGGTTGGAGAGTAAAAGGGGAGGTTACAGAAGGAAATACCCATTTCTTGGTATTAACATCTATCATATATAGGGGTGAAGAAATATCTACTTCAGAGTTGGTATCCATAGTAAGCATAAACAGCCGTTCTTGAGATGCAATGTTTTTAAGATGAACATTAATACTGACAGGAGTGCCAACTGTAATTGGTTTATCTTCTATTGTGACTTCTATATCATTTTCTATTGAAGGTACATCTATTATAGAAACAGTCCCAGGGACTAATTCAGGTGTGACAAATAAAAAATCTTTCGTGCTAAACGTAGTCCTGTAAGGACTATAATAAAAAATCAGTGTTGGATAAACACACACATCATTTGCTGTCCCATACCCTTTTTGACATACAGAATTATCCCCTTGTTGTTTGGTCCAAGTTGTTATTGGGACCAAACTCATAATATTTCTCCAGTCATTGTCTGAAATCATAAAAACCTGCTTATCTACATAATTACTCATGTCTTTTTGGTTTCCAATGGAATTTTGACAATCTCCAAACATAAATAAGGTATTTGAGAATTCGACCATTGCATCTATTGACATAATTGGAAGAAAATCATTCACTCCATACTCTTCCCATACTCCGTTAACAAGTATTAATAACCTATTTGCATTACTTGCGATAATTGATGAACCATATACATCCATAGCATCAAATGAACTAGGGGGACTAATTGATGAACCAACAAACAAATCAGAGATTAGACCTGGTTGGATCTGGTCTCCAGAAAAATTTGTACCTTCTGTATATACGTATTGGTTCTTGTAACCATACGCAGAATCAACATTACTGCTGGAGATAAGAGGTTCGTTAGACATTGTGGGTTTTAGTTGATCATCAAATACATATTCATTCCCAACAGAATCATAAAAATAAAACAATGAATTTAAATGAAGTGCTGCAGTAATTTTATTGGAAATTGAAGGGAATAATAAGCTAACAGATATTTGATTTCCTTGAGCATCTTTAATCGTATCAATCTTTGTGCCATCATAGTAATAAATACATTGATCAACAACTGGATTTTTTGATGTCGAAGTAGTAGTGCTTTTTGCATATGTACTTTTACAAGACATATCACAGGAAGTAGGATCTATTAGACCACCTGTAAAAATACCAGTACAGCTAATCGGTGTTGTAATTTGTGTTATAGGTTCTCCTACAACATTAAGGCTACAACAGCAACCAGGATTACCTGTGCATTCTGTCTGAGTGTTACAATCCATATATTTAAAATACTGTGATACACAACTATTATTATTTCCACAACATTGGTCTTGAGTAACACCATCTGTACACAGAACAGGAGAGGCTGGATTCGTACAACATGAAGCAGCTACAATACTTGAATAATAAATCGATGCCAACAATATGACTAAAGATACTGCAAAGAACTTACTTTTTATGATTAAACACCATTTAATAGATCCCACGCTTATTTTTTGACACAAAGAGATTTATAAATTTAACTAAAAGTAAAGTTAATATTTGAACTAAACCGAATTGTTTGCACTCTTGTATCTTTCAAGTGGTACTTTGTATCCTATTCCTTGATGTAATCTTTCTTCATTGTATAATTTTACAAAATGGTCTAATGCCCATCTCTGTGGCTGAAACTCCATTTTG
>JAIPIC010000096.1 GCA_021734865.1 Candidatus Woesearchaeota archaeon
GAAAGAGGGTTTTGCACGGTACAGTGAAGCGCTCTGGGCAGAGAATGTATATGGCTCGCAAGGATTGCATGATTTTATGAATGCACTTGACACAGGCACAGATCTTGATCCATGTTTACGCCGTGATCCTGAGGGTTCTGCGTCCCAAATATTTGACATTGTGATCTACTCAAAAGGCGGCTGGACCATGCATATGCTGCGAGGTGTACTCGGGGACATTGACTTCTTCGAAGCAGTATACAACCTTATGCAGGATCCTCAATTCAGATATGGCAACTTTCTCACTGATGATCTGCGAGATGTAGCTGAAGCTGCAAGCGGTTTGGAACTGGACTGGTTCTTTCATGAGTGGTTCTAT
The DNA here is from genome assembly GCA_021734865.1 of Candidatus Woesearchaeota archaeon. Classification (GTDB taxonomy): domain Archaea; phylum Nanobdellota; class Nanobdellia; order Woesearchaeales; family JAIPIC01; genus JAIPIC01. Next base: position 359 of record JAIPIC010000096.1, read on the forward strand.
AATGAAGGGCGTCCTTATTATTACTATACAACCTATACTTCGGACATGGAAGATTCTCTTATAATGGCAACACAATCAGAGGGAACATTCGGACAAAATTTTGCCATGCAACTGCCAGTTTGCATTAATGGAACAGACTATAGCATTTTTGCTGATTCCGGTTTCAGTTATAATAAACTCTCTTTTACCGGCACACTCGATTATCTTGTGTTCGATCCGGATAACTGGGTATTGGATGGCGGGTATAATGAGAAGGTTCCAGTCCTTGACGAGATCGAAGCAACACGTGGGGCAATATTACTTGTATGGAATGAATTCTTTGATCCGCAGATCGAGGGATTTAACATTTACAGAAAACAAATTGGTGAAGATTATGTAAAAATAAATGATGAGACCGTAACCGGAATTTCTTATTTTGATGAAGATGTGACTGCAGGAGTGGAATATTATTACAAAATCGCAGCTGTGCTTGAAAGCAATGCCCAATATATCAGTAAATTTTCTAATGAAGTACATGGCACATCCATTGATTTTTCACTTGATCAGGGAATACTTGTGATAGATGAGACCGACCAGATAAATCCGGCATTTCCGACAAATGCGGAAGTTGATTCCTTCTATCAGTATTTGCTCCAGGGATATGACTACACAGAGTGGGATGTTGATGATCAGGGAAGTCTTCCCCCCCTTTCTGAGATGGCAAAATACAGCAGCATTATCTGGCACTCTGATGAGATGTTCACCTCTCAATTTATTGGTTCGGTGTATCCTCTGAAGAGCTACTTTATTGCAGGGGGAAATATGTTCGTGTCCGGCTGGAAGCATCTTCCGGGACCTTCCGATCTTTTTGAACAGTATCTCCACACTTCTTTGCCCGAATACAATTCCGATGATGATTTTTCGGGAGCTTATGGAATTGGCGAATTTCCTTATCTTGATGTAATGGAAGAAAAAGTCCCAATTGCCATGTGGGGTGATAATCTGAGCTATATTTATAAACTGTTTCCAGAAAGTGACGCTGATACAATTTTCACATATGATTCTTCTATCGACACTCCTCTATGGGAGAATAAGCCCTGCGCCCTTCGGTATGATGGAGATTACAAATTATATCTTCTCGGATTTCCCTTATACTATATGAATGAGTCCGGTGCAAGACAACTCATGCATATTGCAATGGAAGATTTTGGAGAAGAGTATTCAGTTGATCCAAACACTCAAAATAATATCGTTTTAACTGTATATCCTAATCCAATAAAAAGTATTTGCTCGATTTCTTATCACTTAGAAAAAAACTCACAGGTTAATATGGAGATTTTTAATATTAAAGGACAATTGATAGCGACATTAAGAAATGGCGAGCAGAATGCTGGTGAATATCATTTTGATTGGAATACTCAAAATCTTTCAAACGGGATATATTTGTTAAGAGCTGAAATTGAAGAAGTGAAGCACAGTACAAAAATATTAATCATTAGATAGAAGATTTATCTGAAATATTTTTTACTCTTTCGAGAAAACTAATAAATTTTTTCTCTTCATCCTCTTTCAATGACCATCGCCTAATCTCTTCAATATCTATCTTGTTTGATCGAGCTATTAATAATGACTGCTCCAAACATTGCAAATCATTCCAGAAATAAAATGCTGCAAGTCTGTCTTTTACAGACTCAGTTGGGGAAATCATTCGCAAGTCACCACATTCAGTATTTACAGTGATAATATTTCTAATTGGCTCATTACCTATTGAAAGAGGTCCTGGAGGGAATTCGACAATGATTTGCGTATCCTTATGTTTGAAATATTTATTATCTTCATGAAATCCAATCTGTGATAGAGATTTAATCATTTCAGATCGTTTGACAAAGTTTTGAACTATAAAATCTAAATCCATTGATACATATCTGTTTTCAGAATAAATGCTTACACACCCTCCACCTGTCAACACAACCTCAATTCCGGATTTTCTTAGATGTGTAGAAACATAAGCCGCGAGCTCTCTCATATCCATATCACAGATCTTTTTCATAATGATTTGTTCTTTCTTCTGGGACGACGACGGTTATATAAAAGTTCTTCTTTCAAATCTTCCGGATAGAAACTAATCACTTTTTTTAGTAATAATTCTAGTTCCGTAAGAAATGTATATCTTTGATTGAATTGATATACAATAGTTCTACCCTGTTTAATTGAGATCAGAATACCGCTTTCTTCAAGACTTTTGAGCTGGTTGATAACAGCGGTGAGTGATATTTTGTAGAATTGTGAAATTTCTCTTGCGTACCCTTTCTGGCGAGAGAAAATGAAAATAAGAACTCTTTCTTTATATAATGAACCAAGCAATCCTTCTATCATCTGAACACCCATTTAGTTCATATGAACTATTTTTTAGTTCACTTCTCTGATAGACAATAATAATTGTAAAGTTTTTAAATATTAACTTTTTTAATAAGTGTGTTGAATCAAATCTGCCAACTCAAATAACTCTCTCTACCCTGAGAGAGAATTTCTTCCCTAATAAATTTCCTCCCTTGATAAGATTTCAATTCCTTTTCTCTTTTCATTGCTTCAGCTTTTGTTTCAAATTCTTCATGATAAATTAAATCCCAAGGAATATATTTCGCAGTCCAACCTTGGATGCCTTTATTGTGGAAATGTAATCTTCTTTCTAAGTTGTTGGTATAACCAATATAAATTTTATCATATACGGGAGAATGTAAAACATAAGCAAAATATTTCAATCTCACCATCCTAAAAAAAATGGCTCCACAGGAGGGATTTGAACCCCCGACAAAGTGGTTAACAGCCACCTGCTCTACCGCTGAGCTACTGTGGAACGTAGTGGAGACTTACATCTGATGACTGCTCATTCGTGTCAAGAAAATCAAGACCTATTTATATATAAAAACAAATTTAATCTATAACAAAATTTCTTATCCCTCACAAGCCTAACACACCCCACAGTTGGGACTTGAACCCCGTCCGCCAGCTGGCGGATAACAGCCACCTGCTCTACCGCTGAGCTACTGTGGAACGTAGTGGAGACTTACATCTGATGACTGCTCATTCGTGTCAAGAAATATGACACTATGCAATCATTTGATCCTGATCTTTTTTCTCTTTTGAGTTTATAAATTGAAAAATTGGAGCTCCGTTATCTATAATAACATCACGAGTGATGATACATTTATTTACATCCTTCATATCAGGTAGATTATACATGATGTCCTTCATAACATTTTCCATAATTGCTCTCAATCCCCGCGCTCCGGACTGCCGCTTTGTTGCAATTTCCGCAATCGCTTCAAGTGCGTCATCTTCAAATTCCAAATCGACATCTTCCAGTTCAAATAATGCTTGGTATTGCTTTACGAGAGCATTTTTCGGTTCAGTGAGAATCTTTACCAAAGCATCCTTATCAAGTTCAGACAAGGCAGTATTGACGGGTAATCTTCCTATCAATTCAGGAACCAATCCATATTTTAACAAATCCTGTGGCTGCACTTTACTGAGGATTTCACTCCTTCTGTCCTCATAAAGACCAAGAAGTTCAGAACCAAAACCAACAGTCTTTTTATTTATTCTTCTCTCTATAATCTTCTCCAGTTCATTGAAAGCTCCGCCAACAATGAACAAAATATTCTTTGTGTTGATCTCAATAAATTCCTGATGCGGATGCTTTCTTCCACCCTTTGGTGGCACATTCACTTTTTCTCCTTCGAGAAGTTTCAAGAGTGCCTGCTGCACACCTTCGCCCGAGACATCTCGCGTAATGGAAGGAGTTTCGGATTTACGGGCAATTTTATCGATCTCATCCAAATATATAATGCCGTGCTCAGTTTTTTCAATATCATAATCTGCTGATTGAAGTAAACGGACGAGAATATTTTCTACATCCTCCCCAACGTAACCTGCCTCTGTTAGGGTAGTTGCATCAGAGATCGTAAAGGGAACTTTTAGAAAACGTGCAAGTGTCTGCGCAATAAGAGTTTTCCCGGTACCTGTGGGGCCGATCATGATAATATTACTTTTCTCGAGTTCTACATCTTTGACGTAACGCTGCTTAAAAATTCTCTTATAATGGTTGTACACTGCCACAGAAATTGTTTTCTTGGCATTTTCCTGTCCAATTACATATTCATCGAGATATTCTTTGATCTCTCGTGGGGTTGGCAGTTCAAAATTATCATCAACTTTTTTCTCACGTTCCTTCTCCAGGATCGTGTTGCAGATGGTGATACATGTATCACAGATGTTGCCGTCAACACCGCGCACAAGTTTGGTAACCTGATCACGTGTTTTTCCACAAAAAGAACATTTTTGCTCTTCCATATTACTTCCTTTGAGTTATTACCTCATCAATAATACCATATTTAAGGGCTTCTTTTGCATCCATGAAGAAGTTCCTATCGGAATCTTTTTCGATCTTGCCGATTTTTTGACCGGTGTGTTTGCTGAGTATTTGATTAATGCGCTGTTTGATCTTGATGATCTCTCGCGCATGTATTTCAATATCCGCCGCCTGTCCCTGTACTCCGCCAAGTGGTTGATGGATCATAATCCGTGAATTGGGCAAGGCAGAACGCTTTCCGTGAGCACCTGCTGCGAGCAGAAGTGCTCCCATGCTTGCAGCTTGTCCTAAACATATCGTGCAAATATCCGGTTTGATGTATTGCATTGTATCATAGATCGCCAGACCGGATGTGACTACACCTCCGGGAGAATTAATGTACATATATATGTCGTTTTTTGGATTTTCTGCTTCAAGGTGCAGAAGCTGAGCAATGATAATGTTCGCCATATCATCATTCATTGCTGAGCCCACAAACACAATACGATCTTTTAAAAGACGGGAATAAATATCGTAAGCTCTTTCGGCCTTTCCCGTTTGCTCAATGACCATTGGAATAAGCATTATTTTTCCTCTTTTTTAATTTCTTTCTTCTCAGTTTTCTCTTTTTTCGTTTTTTTAAATTCAACCGTGCTTTCAATATTTTTCATGATCTTATCACTTATAAGATTTTCTTT
>JAIPIC010000097.1 GCA_021734865.1 Candidatus Woesearchaeota archaeon
AATCTTTTATTTGTGAATAAATCCTGGTCTGCAGTAAAGGACTGGATCAATGTACGCATGAATAAAACTGTCACTATAACTCAAACAACAGGTAAAACAACCGGGGAATTAAATTACTTTCTCGTAGAAAAATTCGTTCCTCATGATGATGAATATTACATAGCAATTACCACTACAAGAGATTGTGACACAATACACTTCTCAACAAAAGGTGGTGTTAATATAGAAGAGGTTTGGGATTCTGTAGTAACAATGGATGTGCCATTATTTGCAGAAATTGATGACCTTGATGTAAAAGGATTTTTACCAAAAGAGCTTGGAGAAAAAACTGATATTATTGCTGAGTTTATTAAAGCTCTTTATAAAATGGTAGTTGAGTATCATTTTGTTTATCTGGAATTGAACCCGTTCACATTTGTGGATGGAGCACCTGTAGCGCTTGATGCTGTAGCAAAAATTGATGATTATGCATCATTCCAATGCGCTGAAATGTGGGGAGATCTAAAATTCCCTAACCCATTTGGTCTTGAAAAATCTCCTGAAGAAGAAAAAGTAGATGAACTTGATGAAAGAACAGGCGCATCATTGAAACTTACAGTTCTAAATCCTGAAGGAAGAATCTGGAACCTCGTAGCTGGTGGGGGAGCATCTGTAATTTATGCCGATACCGTGGTAGATCTCGGATTTACAGATGAACTTGCAAACTATGGAGAATATAGTGGAAATCCATCCACAGAACTCACTTATGGATACACAAAAACAGTTCTTGATCTGATGACTCGAAAGAAAGATCCGCAGGGACGTCCTAAGTTTTTGATCATTGGTGGTGGCATTGCCAACTTTACTGATATTGCAAAAACATTTACCGGAATTATCCAGGCAATCGAAGAATATAAAGACAAACTAAAAGACACAAATGTTAAAATCTATGTGAGAAGAGGTGGACCAAATTATAAAGAAGGTCTTAAAAATATGAAAGATATGGGTAAAAGAATTGGTATTCCGACAGAAGTGTATGGTCCGGAAACACATATGACAAAAATTGTATCAATGGCACTTGGAACTAAGGGAGGTGAATAATGAAAAATTATGAACTTTTCGACGAAAATACGACAGCATTTATTTATGGCTCGCAGCAAAAAGCAGCTCAAAGAATGCTTGATTTCGATTATTTATGTAACAGAGAAAAACCTAGTGTTGTAGGTTTTATTACACCAACCGGCAGTGGATACTATAAATTATTTTGGGGAACAAAAGAAATTTCAATCCCAAGATACAAAACAATTGAAGAAGCCATTAAAGAAAATCCTGATGCAGATGTTATGGTAAATTTTGCTTCTGAAAGATCATGTGCAGAATCAACAATGGAAGCACTTGAAACAGATAATATTAGAACAATCATCATGATAGCTGAAGGGGTACCCCAACGCGATATAAGAAAGATCGCTAAAGTAGCTAAAGAAAAAGCAAAATGGATAATCGGTCCAGCAACAGTGGGTGGCTTGAAACCCGGTTGTTTTAAAATCGGTAACGCAGCTGGAACAGTCGAAAACATTAGAGACACTAAATTGTATAGACCCGGCTCTGTAGGCTTTGTTTCTGTATCTGGCGGACTTTCTAATGAAGGATACAACATCGTAGCTAGAAATACCGATGGCATCTATGAAGGTTATGCGGTTGGCGGAGATGTCTATCCTGCTACTACCTTGATAGATCATCTGCTCCGATACGAACAGAATCCAAATATAAAAATGATGGTTGCGCTGGGTGAAGTTGGTGGAAAAGATGAGTATCAGATCGTACAAGCTGTTAAAGATAAAAAGATCACAAAACCGCTTGTAATGTGGGTAACCGGAACTTGTGCAGAAATGCTTCCTGGTGGAGTCCAGTTTGGACATGCCGGTGCAAAGGCAGACTCTAAAGATGATACCGCAAAAGCAAAAAATGCAGCATTGAGAGAAGCTGGTGTAATCGTCCCTGATTCATTTGAAGATTACGGTGAAAAAATAAAAATAACATTTGATAAACTCAAAGCTGAAGGAAAAATTAAAGAAATTGTCGAGCAGACACCACCCAACATCCCTATGGATTATGCCCAGGCAGTTGCAGAAGGGCTGGTAAGAAAACCAACCAATTTTATCTCAACAATTTGTGATGAAACGGGAGAAATACATAACTATTGCGGTGTGCCAATTGATAAAGTAATCAAAGAAAAATATGGAATTGGTGGAGTTATAGGTCTTTTGTGGTTTAAAAAAGTGTTGCCGCAATATGCAAGAGATTTTATTGAGCTGGTAATTCAAATCGTTGCAGATCACGGACCCGCAGTATCCGGAGCTCATAATACGATAGTGACTGCGAGAGCTGGTAAAAATCTTATAGAATCAATTGTCAGTGGTATTTTAACAATAGGTCCAAGATTTGGCGGTGCTGTTAATGGCGCTGCAAATCATTTCTCATGGGGTCTTGAAAACAATCTTGAACCGCGTGAATTTGTTGATCAAATGAAAAAGAAGAACATTCGTGTTCAAGGTATCGGTCATAGAATTCACAGTATTGATAATCCGGATGAACGTTGTGAGATCATGATGAACTTTGCCAAAGAACATTTCCCCAAACATCCGCTTCTTGATTATGCACTTGCAGTTCAAGATGTTACAACAATGAAGAAAAATACTCTTATCTTAAATGTCGATGGTACAATCGGTGTTTTGTTTGTTGATCTCTTAAAAAGCTTGAACTATCAAGACGAAGAGATAAAAGAAATGATCGACATGGGGTTCTTTAACGCATTCTTCATCATAGGAAGAACAATCGGGTTCATGGGTCACTATTTTGATCAGAAACGACTTAAAACTCCATTATATAGACATCCCTGGGACGACATCCTTTATGATGTTCCCAGCAAACCGGAAGTAGTTAAATAAGGAGAAATAAAATGAGTGATAAAAATAAGTCAGAAACAATAATTTATACTAAAGTTGATGAAGCTCCTACTTTAGCAACATATTCTTTGTTACCAATAATTAAGACCTTTACAGACGAAGCAGGAGTTGTTATCGAAACAAGAGACATTTCTCTTGCAGGCAGAATTATTGCGAACTTTCCCGAAAAACTTACTAATGATCAAAAATTATCTGATGATCTGGTAGAATTAGGTAAGCTTGTAAAAAAACCGGAAGCAAATGTGATAAAATTGCCCTGCATCAGTGCTTCAATTCCTCAATTAAAGGCAGCAATAAAAGAATTACAGGAGAAGGGTTACAATATACCCAGCTATCCCGACGAACCAAAAGATGATGAGGAGAGGAAAATCAAAGCAAGGTATGATAAGATCAAAGGGAGCGCTGTTAACCCTGTTTTGAGGGAAGGTAATTCAGATCGCAGAGTTCCTACACCTGTGAAAAACTATGCAAAAAGGAATCCTCATCCAATGGGAAAATGGTCGCCTGAATCTAAATCCCATGTTAATTTTATGACCACTGGAGATCTAGCTTCTAATGAAAAATCTAAAACAATCACTGAGGAAAATGTCGGTGACTGCCAAATAAGATTTGTTAATCCTCAAGGAAAAGTAACTGTTCTTAAAGACAAATTAACCCTCATAAAAGGTGAGATAATTGATGGAACAGTGATGAGCAAACGTGCTCTTATAAAATTTCTGGAAGGATTGATCGAAGATGCCAAAAAAGAAGATGTGCTGTTTTCTGTACAACTGAAAGCTACTATGATGAAAGTTTCTGATCCCATCATTTTTGGACATGTTGTCTCTGTTTTTTTCAAAGAGGTTTTCGAAAAGCATGCCGACACATTTGCTGAACTCGAAGTAGTTCCCAGTAATGGTCTTGGTGATCTATACGAAAAAATTAAAGCCCTCCCAAAGGAAAAGCAAAAAGAGATAGAAGAAGACATTAATGCCTGTTATCAACATAGACCAAAACTGGCAATGGTAGATTCTGATAAAGGAATTACAAATCTTCATGTGCCGAGTGACATAATAATCGATGCATCAATGCCTGCTGCAATTCGTAATTCAGGTAAAATGTGGGGACCTGATGGGAAACTTCATGACACAATGTTTTTTATTCCAGATAGAAATTATGCAGATGTATACAAAGAGGTAATGGATTTCTGCAGGATAAATGGTGCTTTTGATCCAGCTACAATGGGGAACATCTCAAATGTTGGCTTAATGGCACAAAAAGCAGAAGAATATGGATCTCATGATAAAACCTTTTTATGTCCTGGTGATGGGAAAATCCGTGTGGTTTCAGCTTCGGGTCAGACAATGATAGAGCATATAGTTGAAGAAGGTGACATCTGGCGTATGTGTCAGGTAAAAGATCTTCCTATTCGAGATTGGGTGAAACTCGCTGTGGAAAGGGCTCGAAAAACCGGCGCGCCTGCTGTGTTTTGGTTGAATAATTACAGAGCTCACGATCGTGAACTTATCAAAAAAGTTACTGAATATCTGAAAGATCATGATACTGAAGGACTTGAAATCCATATTATGACACCAATCGAAGCTACTCGCTACTCCATTAAGCGTATGAAAGAAGGAAAAGATACTATCTCTGTTACAGGAAATGTTTTACGAGATTATCTTACCGATCTATTCCCGATCCTTGAAGTTGGCACCAGTGCAAAAATGCTTTCAATTGTACCACTTATGAGTGGCGGTGGATTGTTTGAGACAGGAGCTGGTGGCTCTGCTCCAAAACATGTCCAGCAGTTTACAGAAGAAAACCATCTAAGATGGGATTCTCTTGGAGAATTTCTCGCGCTTGCAGCATCCCTTGAACACCTGAGCGCAAAAACCAAAAATGTGAAAGCTCATATCCTGGCAGAAACACTTGAGCAAGCTACTGAGACATTTCTTATCAATAGAAGGTCGCCTTCAAGAAAAGTAAATGAATTGGACAATAGAGGAAGCCACTTCTATCTTGCAATGTACTGGGCAGAAGCTTTAAAAAATCAAACCAAGGATCCTCAACTTCAAAAACGATTCGCTAAACTTGCAAATGAACTTAAGGAAAATGAATCCGAGATTGTTGAAGAATTTATTAAAGCACAGGGAAAGCCAATTGATCTGGGTGGTTATTACAAACCAGATGATGTAAAAACCACAAAGGCAATGCGACCAAGCGCAACGTTTAATGCAGTTATTGATTCATTTAAAATGGATCAATAAAATTTCATGCTCCAAACTGCTTCTCGTGATCATAGCAGTATTATAATATTTGTTTTACTTAACGAAATATATAAAG
>JAIPIC010000098.1 GCA_021734865.1 Candidatus Woesearchaeota archaeon
AAACCCAACTTTGTTTTTCCGTAAACCAGCTTTTACGGCAGAATTTGTTTTACAGTGCTTACAATAAAACATATTTTCACCTCTAAGAATAACTAAAAAAAGCTTCCATATATTAATCTGCCGATTAAGAAACACTGTCGGTTCAATTGGTCCGACATTTGGTTTGACAATTAGTTCAAACCTTTGATTCAAGAAAAATTAATAATATACAAAGTATTAATAATAAAAATATGATTGTAAATGACAAAATGCAGACCGGGTACTCCTATGAGCTGATTCATAAACCTGGGGAAGGATTCCATCCTGAGTTCAAACCAGAATTGACACCTAAACAGCTACTAAAGATGGGTATATTTGGAGGGAAATACATGACTGATTGTAAGAGTGAATTTCCTTCAGATTGGTTTTCAGAAGCTAAACTTAGTCCTGAAATATCTAATCCTGAACTCAACTATTTTGGAATATCCGCTTCAAAACCACTATCTTACTGGCAAGCGAAAGGCTGGATATACCATGAAGATCCACGAGGATGGTTCCAATGGTATTGCCGTTACTTCATGGGCAGGAGATGCCCCGACGACGCGCGTCAAATCAAAAGATGGAAGCAGATGAAGAGGCACATTGCACAAATTCAGAAGAATTGTCCTACTGGTTTTTTAGACTGCAGAAAGAAGCAAAGACAGGCATTGCTGCACTGGGCTTATGACAGTCGTAAGATATGATGTTAATGGCATTCCCAAGTGTGATATGAAATTCTTGGAAAAAATATAAAAACAATCATATATTGTAAGCCAACATGAAAGATCTGATAATATACACACATCCCGGTGGAGAAGGCCACTGCAATGCAATCCTGAAAGCAGTTCAGAAACAGCTCAAGAACTATGAAGTTCTTGACCTGTACAAAATGAAATTTGATCCAGTGCTTACAAAGACTGAAATAACTGACGGAATAAAACAAGCTAAGATCACTGATATCCAGAAGAAGATAAAGAATTCTGATCGCATGATATTCATCTATCCCTTCTGGTGGGGGGGGATGCCAGCAATTCTTAAAGGCTTTTTTGACAGAGTATTTTCAAATGGGTTTGCTTTTACATCCGAAGGCAAGATGCCAAAAGGACTGCTGGGAGACAAACAGGCTTTGATATTCATGACTTCGGGGGCTCCAAACATATTCCACCTGATCTCAGGATACAGAGGGATCAAGGTCGTTGAGAAAGATATCCTTGGGATGTGTGATATCAAGACAAAATCTATAATCATAGGCAGCTGCAGCAAGATCGATGGCCCGAAGAAAATGAAGATCCGGAAGATCGTCAGGAAATCACTCAGATGAAAGCTGTGATCTTTGACTGGGGCGGAGTTCTGATTGAAAATCCAGCAGATGGATTAATGAAATTCTGCGCAAAAAGGCTCGGTACAGACTACCATAAACTTGCAGAAATATTCTCAGAAAATGAGGCTGACTTCCAGTCAGACCGTATCAGGGAAAAACAGCTCTGGGAAGAAGCAAACAGAAAGCTTGGCACACCAGTTCCATCAGATTCACTCTGGAAATCCGCAGTCAAAGCGGTTTTCAAAGACCAGAAGGAAGTATGGGATACTGTGCGATCATTGAGGGAGAAAGGATACAAGACAGCATTCCTCTCAAATACTGAAGTGCCAGCTCAGGAATACTTTGAAGAATCAGGATACTCAGAAAACTTTGATGTAACTATCTTTTCCTGTGCAGAAAGAATCACTAAACCAGATCCAGAAATATACAAACTGGTCTTGGAAAAACTAGACGTGCTAGCACATGAAGCCGTATTCATTGATGACAAACCACACTTTGTCAAGGGTGCGACTGATATAGGGATAAAGGGTATTGTGTTTAGAAACCATAGACAGATGCACAAAGAGTTGCAGTCGATATTAAGCTAATGAAATAAATTTAGTATGTTCAATGAATATACTTGAGCACTTCATAGACTAGGAATGCAGGCCAAACAATAGCCTTTAGAAAACCCAGAACTCCGTCCCAAAATCCAGCAGCATGACTAATATAATAAACTGCAGATCCAATAAAACCAAGCGCATATATTGCACTGGCAGAACTGTGTTGCTGTAATTCTTCTCTTTTCATTGTTTAATGATTTCCATTTTGGTATTTAATTTTATCCATTTGATCTAATGTTATTATCATCACAACCTGAGATCATACTTTTGAGGCGGGTTTTGATTCTTGTTTTTTTGATGACTGTTTAAATCCAAATACTGCCCCTTTTCCATAACTCTCGAGGTTTCCTCCAACAAAGGATTTTTCTTTCCAGTTATTATTTACCAAGAAGAGGATGATAGTCATAATGATTACTATCACTGATGAACCAATTTGCGTATAAAGCACCCCAGATATATTATCTACAAGGACCTGTCTTGCATTATCTGTGACAATGAAAACAAGTCTGTCGTGTTCGTAGTCTTCAAATCTGTCGACAATACCATCTTCAAGTCTGCCCCAAACATAGATCGGCTCACTTTTTTTAATGACATATTGTACTACTCTATTATCTCCATGATGGTCAAATATAGCACTGTTCTTTGGTTCATATTCAACATATCCAGTATTTTCAATAGTCAGTCCTTTATCGCCTACCCTCAATTTGAAAGGTGTCTTCTCTGTTTCAGTCCGGTATGTTTCCCAGCTACAATGCCTATCATCTCCAGAACCCCGGCAGACGTATCTTTGATAATTTAGTCTATAATAAATGACAGGGTAACTTTGGTATTTAGATACAACGTCTTTTTCTGAAGAATCAAAAATACCCTTAAAACCTACAAAATCTCCATCGCTTGGACTGTCCGTGAAGCTGTCTTTCAATAAGTGGATGTAATCGTCGTTTAGTAGAGAAAAAGAAAATACTATAAAAGCAGCATATCCAAAAATACCGATAATAATACATGAGATTAATATTTTGAAAAACCCCATCAGAAATCACCTATGAAGCTTATCCAATCCAGGATATTGAATATTTGAAGTAACCCAAAGATGACAAGGAATCCTCCAATAATAAATACTGTTGCGGCAGTTTGGATATACACTCCTTTAAGATCGTTCTCTTTCTCGTCGGTGATGAGATAATCCTTATTTTCTTTCTTTGCAATCATAAGCCCTTGGACTTTTGCATTGTTAGGTCTATTTGGATTTTCTTTAGTGTATCCCATGATATATATCTGTTCTCCTTCAGGGATGCAGATTTCATCAAACTTGTATCTTGATCCTGATACAAGTTTTTTTAGGAAACCAGTGAATTTTTCAGTGTTTTTTGACTTGTTGATATTTGTGAGCGAAGGAAGCATTCCGTTTTGCTGAACAGATGAAAATGTATCGTTCCTTATCTTTGCTCCTTCAGGATCTACAAGGATAAAACCAGTATCATCTGAAACATAAAATGGTCTGGAGACCGATTTTTGGTACATCAGACTCCAGCTACCACTCTTACGACCCTGTACCCAACGATATGCTTTAAGACTGTATGATGCACATTTAGTATTTGTAACCGGAGAGATAAGAGGTTGTTTGTTTGCAGTTACAGTACCTTTAATTTCAACCTCTCCGGCAGCTAGAGACATTATTTTAGAAGTGGCTAGATTCCTAATCTTATTGTAGAATTTAAGTTGATTAAGTCCAAACTTCATCAGAAAACCTCCAATCAATATAAAAATAGAATTAATGATTAGTGGCCCAATGAACATTATAGGTCTACCTCAACGTCTTTGACGTTTCTGGCTTTGAATAACCCTGCTTTCTCAGCTTTAAATATGCCTGCAACAAGAGAATTTGGAAATGACTCAATCCAAATATTATAGTTATTCACAGTCTCATTATAAAACTCTCTTCTCTGCGAGATCTCAGACTCAATTGAGCTTATACGTTCCTGCAGTTGGATGAAATTTTGGTTAGCCTTTAATTGTGGATAATTCTCAGCAACAGCAAAAATACTCTTCAGAGCAGAAGATATCTGATTATCAGCTTCTGCTTTTGCTGATAAACTCGAACTCATGATTTTTGTCCGCATCTGAGTGAGTTTCTGGAGTACTCCTGCTTCGTGTTGGACATATCCTTTAACAGACTGGATAAGCTTAGGCAGTTCATCATACCTCTGCTTCAAAAGAACATCAATATTAGCTCTTGATTTCTCGATCAGATGCTTGAGAGCAATAAAATTATTGAATAAATATATTACATAACCGACAGCGAATAATCCAAGGGCTGCTCCGCTGATTCCTACTACGGCTATTGGATTAAAACTCATGAATTGGAATCATGATTATTGGTATATTAATCTTTCGGGATAAATATAATGGCTAATGTTATCTTCGCTTGCCAAATAGTCTCAATAGATTCAGGAATAGGTTGATAAAATCCAGATAAAGCTTTAAAGCACCCATTATAGATTCCTTAGTATCTTCTTCAGTGCCCTCATTTCCAATGATATTTGTTTCTTTGATCTTTTGTGTGTCATAAGCAGTCAGGCCAGTAAAGACAATCACACCTATTATTGAGATAATGAGATCAAACATAGAATTTCTCAGGAAGATATTCACAACACTTGCAATAATGATTCCGATGAGACCCATAATCATGATCTGCCCCATCTTTGTCAGGTCAGCATTTGTGACCATCCCATACACACTCATCACACCAAACATCGTCGCAGCAATAAAAAAAGTCATTCCGATAGATTGGATTGTATAGACCAGAAAGATCACCGAGAGAGTTAGTCCTGTCATAAAACAATAGAGCAGGAACATTAATGTTGCAAGGCTAGCTGATATTTTTTTCATTAGAGCTACCAGTCCCACAACTAAAAGAAGTTCTCCGATAAGGATACCAAAAAAAATCAACTGGTTCCCAAGAATCACACTGTAAAGAGACGGACTTGAAGCTATCCAGAAAGCGGTGATTCCAGATATTATTAAGCCAAGAAACATCCACCCATATACTTTCTGGAAGAATCGTCTACTCTCATCGATTACTTGTTGAGATTGCTCCATTTAGATGAAAATTGAATAATTAGTATTAATATCTTTGTATTGAGAGGTAAAGTCAACTAACGTGGGTTTGGGTAACAAATATATGCAAAGCAGATTTTGGGACTGTAAATTACTCTATTTACAGTAAATTCTTCTTTGCAAAAAGGATTCATCGTTGGGTTTCTCCGTCGATGAATTTGGACA
>JAIPIC010000018.1 GCA_021734865.1 Candidatus Woesearchaeota archaeon
GGATTTGCTGAGGATAAGAGACGAATTGGTTGGAAACTGGGACAGAAAAGGGGTGACAGAATTGATACTGCTAATACTTTAACGAGCCTGTGGCATAATCTTCATTGGCTAGCATAATTCTTTATGTCCCACACCCGATTTATGGGTAAAGTCAACTTAAGTGGGTTAAATGGTTCCCAAACCCACGTTAGTTGACTTTACCTAATTTATATCCTAGTGAATTTCTAACTGCATAAATTAAGATTATTCAAGCAGATCTTTCTCTCTGAGCTGTTTTATCATCTCATCAAGCTCTTTGTTAAATTTCTGAACAGTCTTAACGATGTATTTTGGCTGCGTCTTTAAAATCTGGGCTGCGTCTGACAGTATGTCTCCTTCAACAGCTTTTAAACGGACAGGTTTGGATAGTTCAATATCTGTCTTTTTTACCTTTTTACCCTTCTTAATGGCTTTTCTGGCAGTTTTCCATTTCTCAAAAACGTCTTTTGCTTTTTCAACAATCTTATTCTTAGGTACACCAAGTTCTTTTGCAATATTCTCAAGCTGGCTGGTCTCCTCTTTTTCAAGCTTGTCAGCTGCTTTGCCGCAGGCAAATTCAATTCTGATTACACCATCCTGGATCTTATAGGCTTTTGATATCTTGACTTTGACAATTTCCTCAGTGTTATTGACATGTGTACCACCACAAGCTGCAACATCAAAATCACCTATCTTGACTATCCTCAGCCTGCTTCCGACTGGAGCGCCTCCCTGATATATTATGAATCCATAATTTTTTTCTGCTTCACCACGATCCATAAAACGCTTGTCAACTCGGATTTTCTTTTCAATAAGCTCATTTGCCCGTTTTTCGATCTTGTCAAGCTCTTCCTGTGTGGGTGTCTCGAAGTGTGTTATGTCAAATCTTGCTTTTGTAGTGTCAAAGGCACTGCCTGCCTGCCAAACATGGCTTCCAAACAATTCTCTTGCTGCACCACCGATAAGGTGTGTTCCTGTATGGTGCTGAGTATGCTGTTTACGACGTTCCAGGTTAATCTTCCCTTCTACAAGTTCTCCCTCATTAAAACCGGAGGTATCTTCAACTTCATGTAACACTACTCCTTGTGTGAATATAACATTAGTAACAGGTATATCATTAATCGTTCCCAGATCGTGTGGTTGTCCACCCATCTCCGGATAGAATTTTGTATCCCGCAGGATGAGATACTTTCCTCTGATAGCAAGCACTTCGCTTTCCATATCAATATCTTTCCAGTCCCTGTAATAACGCTTCTCAGTCTTTGGTATACCTTCCAGATCGACATCCATTTTCTTTTCTTCTTTGATCTCTTTTGCCTGATGCTTTGATGTTAGCTCAGCATAGAAATCAGATGGGATCTGCACCGATTTATCTACCTCTCTGATCATTTCAGGCGATATGCCTTGACTTTCATAAAGTGTAGCCATCTTTTTATTGTCAATCTTATCCCCTTTTTTTATTAAATTCTTGATAATTCCCCTTGTCTTGGTTACTGTTGCATTATACTTTTCCAGCTCGACATCAAATACCTTTCTTACATTGTCGATGTTCTCATAGAGTTCTGGAAACATCGGTTTGAGATACTTAGCATGCTGCTCAGCGACGTCACCCATATCGACGTCAAAGTCATATTTTCTAATGAAATTAAATGCTCGTCTAAGAACAACTCTAAGGTTATATCCTCCACCAACATTACTTGGAATGCCGCCGTCTGCTGTTGCAAAAAGAAGAGTTCTTGCGTGGTCAGCTATTGCGTACATGCCCTGAAGTGGTTCTATCTCATCTCTTAAGACGCTAACTTTTACACCAAGCTTGTCTGCTATACCTTTTCTTATCAGATCAAGATCATTTCCCTCGTCTACATCAAGAGAACCTGCCAATTTTGAATATCTGGTGAATACTGATTGGTCAATTTTGATATTGGTCTTTTTCTTCAGGTTAGACGTTACAGGACCAAATAATGAGTCATATGACGATGGAGTTCCATTTGAGAACCACACAAGCCTCTCATGCCCCCAACCAACATCAATCACTTTTATATCAAGTTCCCTAAAGGTGTCTTCGCCTTGGTTCTTTTGGAACTGCATGAATACACTGTTAACGAGCTCAAGTCCCTGTGAGAAGGTCTCCATGCAAGGGCCAAATGCGCTGAAGTCAGGCATTGCCCAAATATCTTCAGTATATACCAACTCTTCTTCTGGTATCCCCATCCTTTCTGTAAGAAAAGTGAAATTGTGATCAATGCATTTATCTTTAAAATATGCCCCTTCTTCATTTGGATGATTAAATGCATGTTGTCCTGCCATTACAAAGCTTGTAAGATGTCTGCCTGTGACACCAACATTATCTATGTCTCCAAATCTCAAGCATACCTGAGGTACTACTAATGGGTTTGCTGGATACTGGAAAAGCATATTTCCTTGGTCAAGTCTCTGGAAGTCTTGGATGGATGCTATTGTAAAGAAAAGATCAGGCCGCCATCTATCGATAACAGGGTATCTTGGGACTGAAGTATGTCCATTGTCTTCAAAGTATTTCTCAAATAGCTTCCATGTCTCTACATAATCCCATTTATCTTTTGTTATGGGTTTCTCTATAAATCCATAGTCGACACATGAAGCATCAGCACAAGTCTTACGGTCCGGATCGATTGTCCAGAAGTACTTTCCACATGAAGGGCATTTTTTACGGACATGACCTTTCTCTTCGAAGAGGTCAACCTTCCAATATTTGTCTGGATCACTCTGGAATGTTTTTTTAATACCATCTTTGGTTAGCATATTATCACCTGAATTTGTAAATTTGAATATCTTTGTATTAGTATAGGAAGGATAGTTATTTATATAAAGGTTGCTGAACAACCCACATGGATTTTGTTTTGATTATCGGATATATTGCAGCCGTCCTGACCACGGTCGCATTCCTGCCACAGGCAATACGGATTCTCAGGCTGAAAGAAACAAAAGACATTTCTCTTCTTACATACATTTGCTTTTCAGCAGGAGTCTTCTCATGGCTTGTCTATGGAATGTTTAAGAATGACTGGCCGATAATCGCGGCAAACTTTGTGACATTCATACTTGCTTTTACGATACTTGTTCTTAAGTTGAAGTATAAGTGACATTAGTGCAGGGTATCCATATCACATATGAAAATTATGCTAAGCGTTATTTTCAATCGAAATTCGAAACCCCAGGCGAAGTCTGAGTGCGCGACCGCCCTTTAGGGCGGGGAGGATGTCAATTGAAGATACTAGATTATCATTGAGTAATCTGATTATTCGACTACTAAAAATTGTGGCATATTCTCAGCATCAATTGTAATAACATCATTTAAATCGAAATTTTCATAATTTCCATAAACATCTATTAGAGTTATTGATGTTGGAGTTGTTCCCAGATCAAGCTCGTATTCTTGTGTTTCTGAGTCAAAAACAAGATCTTCTTCAGCTGTTTCACTAAATGGATCAAAAAAGATATACAATTCTTTTTCGTCTGATACGAATTTTTCTACCCACACTTCTTCACTATCAAAATCTCCAGAGACATGAGAATTATAATTATATTCATCCATATAGTCCCATAACACACCAGTGGCTTCGACTGTAATAGTAGCACTTCCATCTGATCCCAACACACCATAATTAAACTCCCCAATAGTTTCCCACGGAGACATTTTATAAGGCATTGCCCCATCAAGAACAGGTACACCATCTAAAGTCAATGTCTTTTTCAAGAGCAAACTTTGAAGCATGTAAGCAGCATTTATTTTATCTTCTTCTTGACTTATTTCCATCCCACCCTTAGCACTTCTAGGGTATGCAATACCTGCATGCTCAGTATCAATCATTAACCTATCCTCCCATCCATTTGCATCAAGCATTTTACGTATCACTTTAATACCAGGAATACCTGCATACTGATTATAGTCCGCAGTAAGTGTTGGCGGGTACTGAATAACTCTGTTATTTTCTCTATCCATAGTTTTTAATCCATAATCATGAAACGCCCAAAAATCAAATTTCGCTTCATTTTCTTTATCAAGATAATATTCAATCATATTGGTAAACATTGGCAAAGAAGGATCTTCCCAATATTCAAACCCGGGTGTACCAACCATAATCTCTGGATACTCAGCTTTAACAGCATCATAAATAGAATTCTGGGCCTTAACAAAATACTCTGGTTCGCCGATTGGTACATTTTGAAGTTCAATATATTCTATGTTTGCTTTATCCACACTGACACTTAAGAACCACATTACAAAATCAGTATACTGCTCAACAGCTTCATCGCTGTCAACATCATAACCATCTTCTGGTTTGCCATATGATAGCATAGGTATCATGCTCCAATTATTCTCTTCAAAAATAGATAAAGCATCGTTTAAATCATTTTTATTTTCTGAATCATAGGATGGAATACCGTAGTTTGTGTCAAATGACTTCCAATCATTTGTAAATGATTGACCAAAATATCTCTTCTTGACATACTTTGTCTTAAAAATATTATTTATAGCTGATTCTGAATATTCTCCAACTGAAGTACCCTCTGTACCCCATAAGAATCCATCTGCATCATAACTATTATCATCAGAATTTTCCACCATCTCATCTTCTTCACATAATTCCATTTCTTTATCATCAACTATACCATCACCGTTAAGATCGCAATTGGAATTAACTGAATCTTGACTGCATTGATTTTGACAACAATAATTTGTATCAGTCGCATCAAAGAAATATGAACAGTCAGATAAGCAAAAATAACCTCCTTGTCCTGCACAGGAAGAACTTTCTATTGGAATAGAAAAATAATCAGAATATCGTTCAATGATTACTGGTGCTTTTCCTAAGCTGATAATGTCATTAGTATTTTCTATATCAAAAAAACTAGGATAGATTTCATTTGAATCACGTAATTCTAAACCATTTTCAAAATGAGGGATGGTTTTCGTAATTACGAAATTGCCCGATAATCCTAAATCATTTAATGATACACTTTTTACATCTCCTTCAATATAGTTTGAATCAGAATAATAATCCCACCATATAACATAAGCATGGGAATTGTCTCTTTTTAATTTATATGCAAAAATTTCACCGTCATCTTCTTTTAATATTTCAATATTGTTCCAGTCTGCTTGATTTAGTTTATCAATAAGTAATTTATAAGAATAATAAGATATTTTTTTCCAATTTTTCTGAACAGGCTTATCTTTGTCATTAACCGGATTATGAATTAGTCCCATATAGCTAAAAATACTACTTTCCCCCCAAATATACTCAACTATTCTTGTCCAGAAGAATTTATCCTGGCCATTTGCTAAGGCCGATACCTGCCTTCGAAAGACATCGCCAGATTGATCAATTTCAGTAAACCCATCATATTCATCCCATGTCCCACCAACATCAGTAGTCCATATTTCACTATCCTGATAACCGTTTGCATCAAGAGTATCTCTAACAACTCCAATAAATTCAGCTTGACTTTTATAATCATCAGGGCTACTTGCCTGATGGTAATCAAAATTAATATCTGGACAAAAATTGTCTCCTGTAAGATGTGAAACAAAATCAAAGAAGTAGGTCTCATCTGGTTTTAATTCCGCTGACCAAGTTGCAACACCTTCAGAACTACCTGCAAAAATATTTGCATCAGGGATTTCCTCTTTTATGCTGTCATAACATTCCTTAATTAAGTCTGCCATTTCCTCTGCACTAAAATGTTCGGTATGTTGATCTTTATTCATTTCAGTAATTCCAGTAAACCAATTTTTGATTATTAATGACCCTTCAACATCATCTACTCCATCACCATCAAAACTTTCGGCATAATCCTTACATAACTTTCCATATTGCTCCGGCTCAAGATTCACATCCTCGGAAAGTTCCTGTAAAAAAATCCTTGGACTGATTGCAATAAAAGTATTTATATCATTATCTTCGAATTGTTGTAGAAATTCAGGATAATTTCCAAATTCAATAGTAATATCATCAGGAGTTCCATAATAGGATTGCCTATAATAAGCATCCATTGGTCCATATTTATTCCATGAGACTCCTAAATCATTTAAGAGTTTGAAATTAAACTCCTTTAATTCATCATGCTCTCCCTGTATAAAGCCAAAAGGCGAATCTTCATAGTCACTTATATCAAGATTATTATTTGATTCTTCAATAAAAACGGGGATATCTTCTAATTGAACAGAACCACTCACAATAGATTCTTCAAACATATCTTCAAAAGCAACACCACCCTCTTCAATCTCTAAACCATTTTCATAATCAGGAACAGTCTCTGTAACTTTTGCACTAGTGATCCCTAAAGAACTTAAAGAAACACTACCTGAACCACTATCACTCCAAGCAACCCAAGTAGGTTCATTAGTTTCTTTGTCTGTAAATTTATAAATATAAATATCATTTGATTCTTGAATAATTTCAATATTGTCCCAATCTGAATCTTCAAGTTTTTCAACCATTAGCTTGTAAGAGTAGTAGGAAAGTTTCTTATGAGAAAAACCATCACATAAATGATCATCATAATCATCATTGCATGGATTATTGATTAAACCAACATTATCAAAGTAACAGTTTGGCCTTCCTGCATATGTGTGCCATTCTGTTAAAGTAACCCAAAAAATTTTCTTAACGCCTAATGAAATAGGATAGATATATCTCTTAACCAAATCAATAGCTTGATGTTTTTCTGATTGAAAAGGTTGGCCCTCTTCTGCAGGTTGACCACTATGGGTTGCTGCTTCTACAATCCATAAATCTGCATCAAACCCATAAGTATTAAAATCTAATTTTATATCTCTCACTAATTGCCTGAGATCTACTGTAACATCAGAATTATATTTCAAAAATTTATATTCGTTTTTCCAACCAAACCAATGGAAATCAAGGGCGTCAAATGCCTGCCCTCTAAATTCTGGATGATTTATAATAATTGGATACAAATCCTGAACACAAAATCTAGGATTACTGCAATTAGAATAATAATCATATGTTTGAGTATTAAGAACACCAAAAATAACTTTACAATCAGGGCAATTATCTTTTATTGTATTATGGCTATATACCAAGAAATTTACTAATTCTTCTTTTTCTCTACCTTCCCACATACCATTTAACTCATTACCAATTTGATAATATTTAACTCTATCTTTATATCTATTTACAAATTTTGCAAGAAACTCTTCATAATCATTCCAATCACCAGGTTTTCTAAAAAGAGTTGGGTGAGAAAGTAAAATATTTAATTCATCATCAACAGCCATATTAATAACCTGATCTGTTTTGCTCCAATCAGGGTCTTCCCAATCTTTTTCCTCGTAAGCAACTGCTTTAGTTCTTAACCATTTTATACCTAAATGTTCAATATTTTTAGATGCAGTTTTAATATCATTATAAGGAGTTGCAATACCAAAAGGTGAATCTTCATAGTCACTTATATCAAGATTATTATTTGATTCCTCAATATAAACTGGAACATCATCTAATTCTATAGAACCACTAACAACAGATTCCTTAAACATATCTTCAAAAGCAACGCTAGCCTCTTCAATCTCTAAACCATTTTCATAATCTGGAACTGCTTCGATTATTTTTGCACTACTTATTCCTAAAGAACTTAAAGAGACACTTCCACTCCCAGAATCACTCCAAGCAACCCAAGTTGATTTTTTTGTTTCTTTATTTGTAAATTTATAAACAAAAACTTCATAATCATTTTCTTTTACAGTTTCGATGTTATCCCAGTCACTTCCTTCAAGAGTTTCTGTCATTTTTTTATAGGTATAATAACCTAATTTTTTAACATCCTTTCCAAGATCATTTCCTATATTATTGCCACAAGAATATTCTTCATCTTCACAATCACATCCATCATATATTAATCCAGTATAATCAAAAAATCTACAATCTTTCTTAAAAGACTCTTTTACTCCCCAAGCCCACATAACCTTATCAACTCCTTGTGCAATTGGAGAAACATATCTCTTAATAACACTACTCGCTTGTTCTTTTTCTGTTTGAAAATCATAACCAATCGGTAGTCCACTATGTGTTCCAGATTCGGTTATCCAAATATCAATATCACCATAATCATGTAATTTTTCACGAATAAGATTAATATCCATTTTATCTGAAGAAAATCTTGAAGGGTCCATAACATTTGAATCATGTTTTGTTCCAAACCAATGAATATCAAAGATATCAATATATTTTCCATCCAATTCAGATAAAATTGGTAACATATCTCTATCAAAAAGCCTCTCAAGGCTGGCTCCTCCAACATATCCCCCAATCACAACAATACATTCAGGGCATACCTCTTTAATTTTGTTGTATGTAATTTTCTGAAGTTCTGCGAAATCATCTAGATCCTTTGGTGGTTCGTTTTCAACTTGAAAATATTTAGTTTGAGTTTTATATCTGTTTACAAGTGCTTCTACATATTTTAAATAATTCTCTTTGTTGTAAGGATACTGACTTGGAACATAAGAACCAGTCTCTTCAATAGGAGTCCCTAAAAAACTAATTGTAATTAAAACATTCATGTTTTTCAATTTATCCCAATCAACTCTTTCTTCCCAATAATCCCAATCATAAACATCTTCTTCAAAATTTTTAGATGTTTGCAATAAACCCCATTGAGCAGCAACCCTGGTCCATTTTACCCCTAAATCTTCATAATAAGTTGTTAATTCTGGTGAATTTAAATATCCAAAAGGGGAATCTTCATAGTCACTTATATCCATATTATTATTTGATTCCTCAATAAAAACTGGAACATCTCCTAATTGAACAGAACCACTCACAACAGATTCCTTAAACATATCTTCAAAAGCAACGCCACTATCTTCAATATCTAAACCATTTTCATAATCAGGAACGGCCTCTGTTACTTTTGCACTACTGATTCCTAAAGAACTTAAAGAGACACTACCACTTCCAGAATCACTCCAAGCAACCCAAGTAGGTTCATTAGTTTCTTTGTTAGTAAATTTATAAACATAAACATCATTTGATTCTTGAATTGTTTCTATATTGTTCCAGTCACTTCCTTTAAGTTTTTCAGTCATTAATTTTAATGTGTAATAAGATAATTTCTTAACATTTTTTCCAGAATCAGATATACAATTTGTTGGACAGTTGTCTTCCAGTTTATTCTCAATATACTCAACGCCATTATGAACAAGGCCTAAATTATCAAAGTAATCATTGTGATTAAATTGTTGACTATAGCTTGCACTTTCAATAATTTTATTCCAAAACAATTTACTAATCCCATGAGCAGAAGAATATGCATATCGTTTAAACAATTCACCAGCTTGATCAGATTCGTTTTGATCCGCAAATCTTATATTCCCAACAACATTTGAACCAGAGTGTGTTCCAATTTCTGTCATCCATACTTCTTCAACATCAAACCCCTCTAATAATTCAGGTAATGATTCCTCCATGAAATGAACCAAGGTTTCTTTTGTTTTATCATGTTGTTTATAATTTCCAACAAATCCATACCAATGAACATCAAAAACATCAAAAGTTCCACCTAAATCTTGTAATTCAGACATAATTGTTGTGTAATCATTCCCTTCTGTTATTCCATTAGGGTTAGACATTCCACCAATAACAACTTTAGCATCAGGGTTAGCTTTTTTAATTGCATCGTATGATGTTTTTAGTAATAACGCATAATTTTCAGATGTATCATCCCAAAAAAACTGATCTACATTTATTTCATTATGAACTTGCCAATATTTTACATAATCATATCTTTCTACTGCTGCTTCAAGGAATTTAGCGTATGCGTCTAAATTATTTGGCAGTTTTGTATTTCCTCGACTTTCAATACTATCATCTCCTTGGTCTATAGCATTATATGGATTTATAGTCCAAATTACATTAATTCCTTTTTCTTCAAAAGTTTCTATTAACTCATCAGTTTCTGTCCAATCATAATCTGAATTACCAAGAGGTCCTTCTTTTTCAACCATATCCCACTTCAAACCCTCTTGACCATGAGCTCTAGTCCATTTTACATTTAAATCCTCAGCAAATGCTAAATCATCCGAATCCATACTTAAACCCAATATCCCAAAAGGAGAATCTTCATAATGTTCTTCGTCACTACCGCAATCCTCTGGGCAGTCCTCGGCCGATGAGCAGATGCCGTCTCCACAGGCAGGAGAATCGCCGCAGTCTTCTGGGCATTCTTTGGTCTCTGTGGTCTTAAACCCTTGTAAATTGGTTACTGAGACTGTGACTTTGGTTTTTTCTTCTGTTGCAAGCGCTCCCCAGATAGGCTTTTTTGTCTCAACTACTTCAGAGCTCTCAGCATCAACATAAGCCTTGACTTCCATCTTAGCAGGTACTACCGACAGGATTCTTACATTTTTATTTGCTGTAACTTCATATACTGCTTCACCATCCCTTTCGCTCAGGGTTGTTGACTTGACATTGCTTTTCCCGACAGAATATTGTGCGCTTCTTTCAGCACTGTCTGGCAAGACTCTGATCTCATCCCGTCCTTTGGATGTCTTCATATAGATAGCCTGGCCATCTGACTCAAGGGGTTCTCTTGAAGGTATGTTCCTATTGGCAAAACGAATTTCTCTTTCAGCTATAGTAGGCAATTCAATACCGCATCGCTCAAAACATTCAAACGGCCTATTGCCTTCAAGTTCAACACAGGTCTTCATACAAATATCAGGTTGATTTGATGGTAGTTCAATTCCACATTCATCAGAACAGGCAGTTGGACTACCCCCTTCTAGCTCAATACAAGTCTTCATACAATCTTCAGACTGTTTTTGGGTAACTGCAGATTCTGGGCAGTCCTCAGGGCATACGCCAATGTTTCTTTGCTCAAATTCATCACAAATACCGTCACCGCATTTCCCCCCTGGATCTGCAATTGCCCTGCCAGTTATCCCGGGGGGACCAGGCGGTCTGGGATCAAAATCAGGATTACTAGGAGGTCCAGGTTTGTCACCAGGTGGAGGGAGATCTCCATTGCACATCTGCTTCTCTTTATCATCTATTTTCCCATCACTATTGATATCACAGGAATCATCACTAGGAGCACTTGCACAATCTGCAGGACAGTTTTCCTCGGTTTCCGGACTGTCACAACTGCCATCGCCACAGCTACCTTCTGGCTGGTCTCCATCGCACATCTGTTCCTCCTTATCATCTACTTCCCCATCACTATTGAGATCACAAGGATCACCCTCAGGATCACTTGCACAATCTGCAGGACAGTTTACCTCATTTTCAGGGCCGTCACAAACACCATCACCGCACTTGTCCTCCTGACCACTACAGTCTTCTGGGCAATCCTCACCATCTGAACATATACCATCACCACATTCATCACTGGAAATATCAACACATACTTCGGTCATCAGATTCTCATAGAAGGAAAATTCACTGATATCTACCCTGTTTGGTTCTGAATCATACTCATCTTCCCAAATATCCGCAACACTTTCATAATCAAGGAAGACAACCTTGCCGGCATCATGCAGTTCGCTGAATGACTCCAAAACGCCCTCTAATTCATCGTAGGTTGAAGTCATCGGATCATCCCTTACATGAACTGATGCTGTGTATATCTTATCAGCAGGTAATTCACCTGACTCTATCATTGATACAAGCTCTTTTACATATTCAGCTTCGCTCGTCCAAATGGTTGTTCCTCCACTGTTTGTCTCACCGACCAATTCGATTGTGTGAGGGTAGCCTTCTCCAACATATATATAGTCTTCATCTGAATCATGGACAAAGAAATCTTCCTCTGATGGTTTCCACACACCAGAACTGAATTCATCATATACATGGCCTCTCATAGCTGCCTGAGCTACTATTACTGGCTTCCATGAATTTGAAGGATATTTTTTACCATGAATATATCCATCTGATCCTATCCCTATATTTTCTTTCCAGTCAATCTGAGCAAGCTCTCCTGGTTCATCTCCGCATTCATAAACAAGGTACCCGCCTGTGACTTTGGAAGATTCTATTCCGAATTCTTCTATCATATATGCAAGGTCAGCATAAGTGTATTCAGGATCTTTTGCTGCATGAGGATCAACAACCATACCCATGTCTTCAACCATCCATCTAAGGATATTCTTGTTGTTTGTTGAAGCGTCGCCAGTCTCCCATTCTTGCATCGCCAGCAGAACTACTGAATCAGCTTCCCAGTTGAGCACGACCCCGTAATCTTTCAGCAGATTTATCTTATTAACAAGATCTTGCCTATAGATATTGTAGTCAGATTCGCTTTCTAAAAGATTTTGCCAATAGCCACCCACTTCATTGTGGGAATAAAATGTAACATAAACAGGAGGTACAACTTTTGTCTTATTAATTCTACCACTTTCATTTACATAAAATGTATTACTGCATGTCCCTGCGCTTTTGCAGTCATATACCTGTACTTCAGGAGCTTCAAGTTCCAGCTTTTCTATCCCTCCTGAGTCCTCTGTCTCTACATACACTTCAAGTCCTTCTTCAGTCTCCTTGACATTGAATGCTGTTATTACAGGATACTTGGTATCATTTATAGGAATAATACACTTGTACCCGCCATCAATTTCCTCAAGCTCTCCGTTTTCACAGACATAATAGGGCTCAGGATATATCACGCACTTTTCAAGCTCTTCATCATATTCTCCAACAGAACAAATATTCTCAACCTCTTCAACTTCAAATATACAAAAACCTGCTTCACTGTCATAATCCGAGCCTTCAGGGCAGACATAGTCGCTCTCAGGTCTGTATTCACATTTATCTGTTGTAGAGTTATAGCTCCCTTCTTCGCAGATGACATCAAGGTCTGGCTTGAATTCACACATATCTGTAGTGCTGTTGTATTCACCAACATCACATTCAATCCCTATTTCAGGATAATACCGACAGGTATCTGTCTCTTGATCATAGCTGCCTTTTTCACATAAAGCTGACTCATCAGGATAATATTCACAGCTGTCTGTAGAAGAATTATACGCTCCAGTTTCACAGTTAATGGTTGTCTCTGGAGTATATTCACAAACACCAAGTGTAATATTATATGTGCCTTTCTCGCATATTACATCAACTTCAGGGTAATATACACATAGGTCAGTAGTGTCATTGTAGTCGCCCTGAAAACAGTCTATAAATACGTCAGGATAATACTGACAGCTGTCTGTTGTCGCATTATATTCGCCATGCACACACTTTATATTTATCTCAGGATAAAACTCACATTTGCCGGTCGTAGAGTTGTATTCTCCTTCTTCACATATAGCCATACTGTCAGGATAGTATTCACAGTTGTCAGAGGTAGAATTATAAGTTCCCAGACTGCATATAACATTCAGCTGGGGATGATATTCACAGTTATCAGTGCTTTCATTATATGAACCTATGTCACAGATTATCTCAGATGAAGGCTCATACTGGCATTCATCATCCTCAGAATTATAATGATAAGGTGATTCACAAACTATGTCATCGGAAGGATAATACTCACACCTGTTTGTATCAGGATTATAGTCAAAATTGTCATCACAGAATATCTTGCTTGAAGGTGTCACAACACAGGCATCATAGTAGTCATTGTAATATCCCAGGTCACAGACCTTCTGTGTTTTTGGACTGTATTCACATACATCAGTATCCAGATTATACTCTGTGCCTTCTTCACAGAGTATCCCAACTCTTGGCTTGTATTCGCATACATCAGTATCTGAATTATAGCTACCAATATCGCATACAACATTTGTAGGTATATATTCACAACTTTCTCCGTCAATTCCAAGTTCAGCCCCGCCGGGGCAAGATAAAAGTGCTTCTTTTGCAAAGAATTCGCATGTGCGTGTATCTTTGTTGTATGTTCCTATTCCACAGTCAACCTCCTGATTGCTCAGGTTAAAGAAATAGGCAGCAGCGCCTGCAATGATTATTAGACCGACAACAAGCATTAATGTTTCTTTCTTGAAGAACTTAACTTCTGTCTCGAGTTTCTCTTCTTCCTTGACAGCTGTGCTATTAATACCCTCAACATCCGCCAGTGCTTCATTGATCTCAGGGATGCTGTATCCTGCCTTGAGGAGCTGTACCCGGATGGCATTGATAGGGTATTTGTCAATATTCTCCTTTATATACTCCTCAATTTTTTGGTTTGGCACAATATGTTCTCATCTTTGATGATATATAACTCTTACGGATGCATACTTTAAAATTCCGTGCCAGCATCAATATCAGAACTTCTCATTCATCCCTGCATCAAGCAGTTCTTTTCGCAGTCCCAGAAACCTTTTTTCAATATGCGGTCCGAGATCTTTCTTGAACCTTTCAAGAGTCTTTTTGTAAGGCGCATATTGATCAAAGTCAGCCAGCTTATCTGCATAGCATACAATCTTCTCCTCAATTGTCTGAGGTGTAAAGTTCCTAAGCGGTAGATTTAATTTTTGGTCAATTATATCCTGTTTGGTTATTCCCACACCAATATGACGCTCAGCTATCCTTGCGTGTTTTTTATAACCCAGTCCACGAAGTATTTTAGCCCCTCTCAACCCATGCAGGATCACTTTTTTAGTATTTGGTGGACATGTGAATCTTCCGATATCGTGCAGGATTGCTCCAGTCGCAACCAAAAGTCTGTCGCACTTAATAGTCTCTGCAATCTCCAAAGCAAGCTTTTTTACAAAATTAGTATGTCGATATATTATCTGAAAGACCTCGACGTTAGGAGCAAATTCTCTTAGAATCCTTACTGCGTCTTTCTCGTTCATCTTATATTGTCATCGTCTGATTCCTCAGAAGATTTGATCTTATCATCAACCGTGTCATTTGATCCAATATTGTCATCGGAGTTATCGTCTATCTCTTCATTTCCAATAGATCCTGTTGCGTACTGTTCAGATGGTTCAGATGGTTCATCCTTAGCATTTTCACGAAGATTAACATTTATCTTATCTCCTATTCCAGATCCATCTTCTTCATCGTCAGAATCTTCATACTCGTCAGTTGTGTCCTCACCATTCTGGACAGTTGTATGTTCTTCTTGACCTTCTTCAATTAAATGTTCTTCATTGCCTTCTTGCGTTGTATGCTGACTATCTTCTATCAAATCATCGGTTACGTTTTTGGAATCCTTGTCTGTTTCTTCTGAATCTCCAACCGGGTCTTCTTCATCCTCAACTATCCGTGTTGCACTTATAACAACATCTTCGCTGTCCAGCTTCATAAGTCTAACGCCTTGTGTGTTCCGTCCAATGATTGAGATGCCGGATACAGGGGTTCTTATGACAATCCCTTTCCTGGTTATAAACATAAGATGCATATTTTCGTCAACTGTCTTTATGGACACGACTCCACCATTCCTCTCAGTACACTTAATATTGATTACTCCTGACCCACCACGCTTGATAAGACGATAATCTGAGATGTCTGTCCTCTTACCATAACCGTTTTCTGTGACCGTCAAAAGTGTTTTTGTATCGTCTCCAATATCCATGCCGATGACACGATCGTCTCCTTTAAGCTTTATACCCCTTACTCCAATTGAATTCCTTCCAACAGAACGGACATCTCTTTCATTGAACTTTACTGATTGACCGTTTTTGGTAGCAATAATTATCTGATCTTGACCGCTAGTATGCAAGACCCTGATGAGCTTATCACCTTCTTCAAGGTTAATTGCGATAATCCCTCCCTTTCTAGGATGACTGTAAGCCATAAGCTCGGTCTTTTTTACAATGCCCTTTTTAGTGGCCATCAAAAGGTAGCCTTCTTTAAATTCATGTACTGGGATATAAGATTGGATCCTATCGTCCGGCTCGATCTCGATGAGGTTTATGATTGCCTTACCACGAGATGTTCTGCCCCCTTCAGGAATCTGATATACTTTTAGCCAATGAACCTGACCCTTATCTGTAAAGAACAGAATATAATTATGTGTGTTTGCAATAAATATGTGTTCGACGAAGTCTTCTTCTTTTGTATCTGCTGCTTTAACACCACGTCCACCACGCCTTTGCATCCTGTATGTATCAATTGGGATCCTCTTGACATAACCAGCATTACTGACTGTTACGACTACGTCCTCTTCCTTGATAAGGTCTTCTATGTCAATATCATCGTCTATGTCAAGTATCTGTGTTCGTCTCTCATCACCATAAGTACTTCTAAGCTCTATAAGTTCATCCTTGATGATCTCAAATATCCTTGATTCGTCACCCAGAATTTCCTTATATTCAGTAATTTTCTTAATGAGATCTTCCTGCTCAGTCTTGATCTTTTCCTGTTCAAGAGATGCAAGCTTTTGGAGCTTCATATCCAGAATTGCTTTGGCCTGAAGTTCAGACAAATCATAGTCCAGCATCAATACTTCTTTCGCTTCCGCGGTGTCTTTGCTCTGTTTAATCTTCTTAATAATATTATCAATATCCTCAAGCGCAATTATCAATCCTGCAAGGATGTGTGATCGTTCTTCTGCTTTTCTTAAGTCAAATTGGATCCGTCTTATTGTTACTTCTTTTCTGTGATCCACAAAGTGTCCTATAATCTGTTTAAGATTAAGTAAACGAGGCTCATTACCAACCAATGCCAGCATATTCATTCCAAAGGTTGTCTGCATCCTAGAATGTTTGTAGAGCTGATTCATTACCAGTTCAGGATTTGCGTCACGTTTGAGTTCAATGACTATCCTCATGCCATCTCGGTCGGATTCATCCCGCAAGTCGGAGATTCCCTCAATAGTTTTATCCTTAACTTTATCTGCTATGGCCATTATTAACTCAGCTTTATTGACCATATAGGGGATTTCTGTCACGATGAGGGCTTTCTTGTTCTTAAGTTCAACTTGTTCTATCTTTGCACGGACTTTTACTTTTCCACGTCCAGTTACATAAGCTGATCTAAGACCAGATCTTCCACAGATGATACCTCCTGTTGGGAAATCTGGACCCTGAACGTCTTCAACGAGGTCTAGGATCTCAATATCAGGATTATCAATATATTTTATAACACCATCAACTACCTCAGGAAGGTTGTGTGGGGGCATATTTGTAGCCATTCCTACAGCAATGCCCGAAGAACCATTAACAAGCAGATTTGGCAATTTTGCTGGAAGTACTGACGGTTCTTTAAGAGACTCATCAAAATTATTCACAAAATCTACTGTATCCTTATCGATATCAGACAGCATCTCGTCTGCGATTTTTGACAGGCGCATTTCTGTATATCTCATTGCTGCTGCATTGTCCCCGTCGACAGAACCAAAGTTACCCTGACCCTGGATCAGCGGATATCTAAGCGAAAAAGCCTGTGTCATCCGAACAGCGGTGTCATAGACTGCTCTGTCACCATGGGGATGGTATTTACCAAGAACCTCTCCAACAACTCTTGCGGATTTCTTATAAGATTTATTATGGACGAGTCCCAGTTCTTTCATGGCAAAAAGAACTCTTCTGTGAACAGGTTTAAATCCGTCTCTCACGTCTGGCAATGCCCTGCCTATGATGACTGACATGGCATATTCCATGTATGAAGATTTCATCTCCTCTTCGATTATTTTAGGGATATACTTTGTGTTATCTTCATATACTTCATTCTTAGGCGTAATCGTTGGAACTCCTAAAGAAGGATCAGTTGGGAGCAGTGGATCTGGATTCTTATCTCCAGAAGAGGATTCTGAGGCATCTGGTTCTGGAACATCAGATTCAGGGACATCAAGTGCAGGATCGGACTTGTCAGAAGATAGAACCTCTGGTTGTTCATGATCCTTTTCGGATGATTCAACTGGTTTTTCCTGAGACATCTCACGGGATTCTCCATCAAAATCTAGTTGTTTTTCTTCATTAGATTCGTTGTTAGAATTCTCATCCTTGTCCATATTATTATCCTTGTTTTCTTCGTGCATTTTCCTCGATATTCCCCATACTTTTGGAAGTCGAACGCTTTTATAAATGTTGCGAAGATTCAGATGATATCAACACTAAAATGTGGGTAAATCTCTTCACTCAAAAAACCCTTAATGTATCATTTAGGGATATTTTTGCAGCTGATCAACAGCCAGAATAAAAATAATTCAAAGATATAACACCCTATGTAAATATATCTAGCAGTATTCTTAGAAAGGATATAACCTAATGGTCCTCAAAATCATATGAAATCTGTCCAAGGATTATGCTATCTTTCTGAGAGGCTTTATCATGGTATTCGTTTTTTTTTGTGAAATAATATACCCGTTTTTCGCAGTCTCCCTCAAACATCTCCAAATTTAGGATATTTGTTATCTCCTGCACAATTTCTTTTTCCAATAGCTTGTATTTTTCATTCAGGACTATGTCAAGCAGTGTTTCCATCTCGTGATAGATTACAAAAAAGTTCTCAATCTGCTCATTCTCTATCCTAAATAGCCATTTCTCGACAAAATCTGTCTTGTATTCCCTCTTAACCTTGATATTAATGTCTTTTCGCAATTTTCGGACATCATTGATCTGTTTAGGTGTAAGGTCCTTCTCCTGTTTTAATTTGCGGATAATCTTCTCTGCTGAATCCCTGTCAGATGCAGTATACTCTTCGATGTAATTCTTGGCCTGATAATTGTATATCTTAAAAATATCCCAAGATTCATCATTGTTTGGTCTTGCTTCAATGACTACTTTGATGTTCTTCTTTTCTTTTTCATACGATATAATATCGTCGGAAATGACACGTTTCTTCCAATTCATAGTCCCATTAGAATTCTATTTTTAATATAAAAAGCTATCTTTTGACAGGCAATGTCAACTTAAGTGGGTTAAATTGTTCTTCCTTATGAAAAGGATTAGCTTCGTTGGAATTTATCGACGGATAATAACTTCGATAAATATTTTTCAAAGGGAAGAATTTCTCCAAAACCACGATAGTTGACTTTGCCCTTTTGACATACAAAATATTTTATCTGGACATTAACGAATTTCATAAGATAATTACATGCAAATCAATCATCTGATTTAACTTCATTATTCTCCTCAGGTGCTTCGGTTTTTTCTTTCATTGCTTTCTTCTTTGGCAAAGATTTTGCTTTAATCTTAGAATAGTTTACAGGATTCTTTATCTTTTGACATAATCCGTCCGGCAGACAGATCTGCATATCCTTATAATATCCTTGATTATCGCAGTTTGGCGGCAGAATATTCTCTTTTCGCCCCTTTGCATACCTTAGCTGGCCTTTAATTGCAACTTCACGCAATGGCTCATCATTCTTCTCATTCCACTTGACTAGATATTCATCGATCTGGTCATAATTCCATCCGACGCTCGTAAGGAAATTTATCAATGCAAAAACATACCTCTTACGGCCATCTTTCATACCTTCTCCTGCTTTTATGATGCAAGGTGGGAAACATTCTTCTGGCAGTGCTTCCTGGATCTCCTCAAAATCACGAGGATTTGATTCCTTCATATGTGAATGGAACTTGTGCTGCCATTCTTCGTCCAATGCCTTCCTGATATTGGCTTCATTAGCATTATCAAAGAGCCGCTGAGCCTCGTTTGGCCTTGCCTGACTTGAGTCAAGGAACTTAAATCTCGACATTCGCCTTCCAGGTTCAGCCATCTCTTTTGTGAATTTCTCGACTGCATCTGGATTAATTGGAAGTGACACCAGCATACTTTTTTCGTGAAGGGAATACACCATTCTGTAAAGGTGCCTAGAGGAGATCAGCACTGTATCTACGTCTATCAATGCTGTTGGATTAATTTTTAGTGTAAGATTGTTCTTCCCACATTTTGGGCATTTTGTACTAACCTGTTCCTTTCGGATACCGGTATCAAATATCTTATTGCATGCCTTACATATAACTTGTGCACCATTCATAGGGTTTTCTTTTTGGCAGTAAGGACATGTTATCTGCTTTAGTTGCTTTGGTGGCTCTGTTCTCCTGATTATCGCTTCGCAGTCGGTACATACTTCAACGACTAGATCCTGGTATACCTTACCAGTCATGCTAAGAAGGTCCTCAATTGTGTATATCGACCTGAGTCGCTTGGAGAACTCATAACCTGTTTTTTTCCCGTCGATATAGTCAATCAGGTATTGCGCAATCTTTCGGATTCCTTCAGGAAACCATAACTGTGTCTGTGTTTCACCAACCTTATTCGGAAAAGCCTCAAATGGCACACCAATATGAAAACCTTTGTTGCCAGAAAACTTACAACTCACAGACATGATTCCGTGATCCTTAAGCGCTTTGATAAGCAGCGAGGTTATGAGTTTGGATATCTCCCAATATGGGCTGTCTATATCAAGAATGAAATCCCACCCAACCCGTAGTTCATTCTGATCTTTTCGACTCATCTGTGGTCTTAGCTGAAGCGGACTGGCCCATCTCTCTTCAGACGCATGAAAAGAAGTCGCTCCATTTTTTGCATGCTCCAAAACATCTCTTGGATATGTCAATGTATCAGGGCGCTTTCCAAATCCCTTATCCGACATCCTTACAGCTACTTCTCGGCCATTAGCGGTCTCAAGCATAGCTTTCTGTATATCCTCCCGTTTGTAATGGTTTATTGCCAATGTCCGCAGCTTTAAAGCATCATTCATGAGAATGGTGTAGTAGAATGGTTATATATTGGTTTTGCTAATCAATCTTAATAGAAAATAGCCAAAAATATGACAAAATATTTATCTGTCATAGAGTATTTATTAATAATATGTTTCCAGATCAATCTTTAAGTGATTTTCTATCTAAGAAAACTGGTGGACAAATATTTGAAAATACGAGCTCTGGAATTAATATTTTTTCTAAAACAACATACACTTCCGCGCATGATAATTCAAATGCGACAAAAGATATTTGGATTTCCGGTTCTCTCAATATTGATGGTATTGAAGAGAAAGTTCTTTTTACGGAACCATTCCAAATCCATCTGATGCAACCTATTGAACCAATTAGCATGGAGGAAACAATTGCTGGATTTTACATATACCATGGATTTGATCGTGAGACTGGCATACCAGGAAATGTATATGTAAACAATAGACAATACGCCTTTGTGAGTGTAAGTCCAGATTCCAATACACCCAGATATGGGTCTTATATGATAACTGAAAGAAGGTCAGAATGGAGCCTGAAAGGCAAATTTGAAGGTTTGGACAGGTTGAAAGAATTTCTTGGACCTTGGCAGATACCAGAGGTTGTGCAGGTCTCAAAAACATTGTATATATGTGGATTATTAGCAAAGAAGAAAAAACAAATAGGACTTTATGAGCAGATATTAACAGCAGCAATACAATATCATTATCCAAATCTGATTGAAGGCAAGGAGACTACTAGTGGATTTAGAAGGTTCCTTAAAAACGAGCAAAACAATGCTGGATGGATAAAGATTGCAAATATTATGACACCACAAATCAGAAGAGCTTATAATAGCCTAATCCCACTAGTCAGACAGGATACACCTAAATCACACTTGAGGGTTGCACAAGCCATTCAAAAGATGATTTTAAGTTACCAGTTAGGCGCAGGAAAGCCCATTGAAAATTTAACATATCACACAAGCTCAAAACATATTAATAAGGAATTGCATAGTTAAAGAGGTAAAGTCAACTTAAGTGGGTTAAATGGTTCTTCTTTGTAAAAAGCAAAATTTATGTCCAAATTCATCGACGGAGAAACACAACGATGAATCCTTTTTGCAAAGAAGAATTTACTGTAAATAAAGTAATTTACAGTCCCAAAATCTGCTTTGCATATATTTGTTACCCAAACCCACGTTAGTTGACTTTACCTAGAATAGTTAAATATATATACCTCAAATTTTATTAATATTAAAGAAGGTTTGAAAGAAATTTTTATTGTATAAAATTCTCGTATGTACAAAAAAAAGAGAGATATGAATGACCAAAGGGCAAGTTTCATTTGAGATGCTATTGACCACTATGTTTGCATTATTGTTGTTGATAGGTGTTGCTTTTGTTGCTTACCAATATAGTTTTGGCGCTACTGGTGAATTAGACAGTGCTCTGCTTGAGAAGAGCGTTAATGTTGTGGAGAGTAACTCAAGAGAATTGCTTGCGCAAGGTAAAAGTGATGTTCGGACTCTATCAGTACAATTCCCAAAAGGAATCCAAAAGATTTTCACTCAGAACGGCACATTGATGTTTACAGTCTATTCAAATGGCATGGATTCAAACATATCATTTCCTTCTAATGTCTATTATATAACAAGCGCGCCTAATGTGGCAGAGGGTAAAAAAAAAGTCGTACTGAAAACTTTAGGTGATGATAGGGTCATGTTTGGTGTTGTTAGCAAAGAGTGCAATTTTGATGGGTACTGCGACGACAATGAAGTGCTGAACCCAGAATTATGCTTGGCTGATTGTTGTACATCTGACTGTTATTTCTGTGATAGTCCAGACTATTATTATAAATGTGATGCAGATACGATAAGAGAGCCGGCCTGTGATTACATAAATGATTGTACCTTTAGTGCAATGTGCGGGGACGGCAGTTGCACTTTTGGAGAAACCCACGATAATTGTCCAATAGACTGTACCCTTCCTGAATGCGGAAATGGGGTATGTGATGGAACAGAAGACTTTGCGTCTTGTTCTACAGATTGCCCATGCAATGAAGACGGAACATGTGATTATCCGAGGGAAGATACAAGTTGTTTATTAGATTGTGGCTGTGATTATGACAATGTGTGCGAGCAGTCTGATACACCCCCTGAAGGTCCAGGTTGGTGTTCTGACTGTCCATGTAATAATGATGGGACTTGTGATCGTGGTCCGCCAAACGAAGATCATGATTGGTGTCCTTCAGATTGTGAGTGCGACTTTGATTTAGTATGTGATTTTCCTCGTGAAGATACCAGTAACTGTGTAGAAGACTGCGCTTGTGACACTGATGGAATATGTAAAGATACGAATCCGCCTTTCTCACCGCCCTTGGAAAGTTGGAAATGGTGTAGGGACGAGTGTCCATGTGATTATAATAATATATGTGATGATGGCACAGGAGGAACAACAGATTATGGTGAGAACAATGTAAACTGCCTTAATGATTGTCCCATAGCAGAAGAAATCGTTGATTGTAATGCTCTGCAGGCTATGCTGACAGACCATCATTATTATTTGAGTGGTGATCTCGATTGTTCAGCTACAGCTGGATGGCCCAATGGGTTTGTTTCTATTGGTACGCCTGCTGATC
Organism: Candidatus Woesearchaeota archaeon; assembly: GCA_021734865.1. Taxonomy (GTDB): domain Archaea; phylum Nanobdellota; class Nanobdellia; order Woesearchaeales; family JAIPIC01; genus JAIPIC01. Next base: position 23,228 of record JAIPIC010000018.1, read on the forward strand.
CGTTTAGAGGCGGTTTGAATGGAATGGGCTTTGCCATATATGGTATGACAATAAAGACATCCAACTCAGAGATGGTTGGTATGTTTGGATATGTTAATGATTCAGACATCCGCAATCTTGAACTTAGGGACTTAGACATTCAGGGAACCGGAAATTCCCAGATTGGTGCGCTAGCTGGTGTTGTCAATCATTCTGATATTGTAAGAGTGAATGTTTCTTCCTCTTCAATTTTAGGTAAGAATTATGTTGGTGGGCTTATTGGAAAAGCGACCAACTCAAATATCCTTGGGTCTAACGCATCAGTTACTGTAACTTCCACCGGAAACCAAATTGGTGCGCTAGTGGGAAGAAGTGAGAACACAAATATTACATTCTCAATGGCTGAAGGTACTGTAACCTCCACTGGAACAGGTATGGCGGGTGCATCTGTAGGAGGCCTTGTAGGTGAGATGTACAGAGATTCTTTTGTTGGTTACTCTTATTCAAATGTGACTGTTAGTGGAAACATCTATGTTGGAGGAATTGTCGGTTATTTGAAAGATAATTCAAATATTAGCCAGACATTAAATATTGGCGAAATCACTGGGAATTCCTATGTTGGAGGAATTGCAGGCCAGATAGGTGATGGATTTGACCCTACAGACTTATATGATTCATATGCGCAGTGCAATGTGAATGGCAATTCCTATGTTGGTGGGATAGTTGGGAAAATTGTAGACTCTAACCTCAATCGCACTTATTTTGTCGGTCAGCTTAATGATACAGGAGCAACCTTTGGTGGAGTAACAGGGGACTCTTTAGGTACAATTTCTGAGACATTTTGGAATAATATCGAATATACTTGGAATAACGGTCTGGGAGAAGGTAAATCTTCTGCGGAAATGTTAACACAGGCGACGTACGATAATCCACCCACTGTCAATTGGGACTTCACAACTATTTGGGGTATTGATGCTGGAGAATATCCTTATCTTCGGATTATTTACATGCCAACAGATTATGGTTTTTGCGTAGTCGGAATAAGTCTCATAGGACATTGCTTGATTTCAGGTTGAGCTTTAAGACTTGTTTTCAGTTTAAAAGCACAAGGTAGTAGCATGTTGTTGGTCTGGAATGATGATGCTCGTTGATAGTATAATTTTTATATCTATTTTCTATTCTTACATAATATGCAGCTAGATGTGATGAATCGAAAACAAAGCAAGAAAATGCTTTCTCTCCTCCAGAAGCAGTTTGGTTTTGACAAAGATTTAGATTATGGTATCCTTACAAGTACCAAGGGCAAGGTATACCTTGTAAGAAAAGAAGTGTTTGACATGGATCTTTCTAAACTTAGGATTGATACGATTGGTCTGTATTTTGGTGAATTCATAAATTCTGAGGAACTTCGCATATCTCTGGACGGAAGTCAATTAATTGGGCCATATTGTAGAAAAGGAATCGTTGAAATTAATGAGTCTGAGGCCAGAAAATGGGTTAGTGGTGAATGTCTTGAACTCAAGACCCATTATAACCAGTTCATTCTAATAAAGTACAAAGATGATTACCTTGGTTGTGGTAAAGCTAATGGTGACGAGATTTTCAATTATATTTCAAAAAGCAGGAAGATCGATTTCATCTGAAGCTTGACTTTACTGGCTTGACGAAATATAATTATGTGCCATGTAAATCTACTTAAAAGCACAAGATTTATATATAATTGTCACTAATCGGTAGTAATATGTCAGATCCAAGTGGTTTATTGGGGGATTTTTTTGAACAAAGACGTAGTCTTGAGGCTGTCATAGAGGGGTTCACGCGTACAGTACGTACTGGTTTCAGATCAATTGCCATGTGTCGTAATGATGTTGAATATAATGATGTTTGGCTTGGGAAGCGTGAAAAAGGGGAAACGCAACCAGGATTGAGGGATAAATTAAGACGATACAGTCAGATGTTTGATGATGTGTATACAACACAGCAGATAACAGATGATTTCATGCAGGTTTTATCCACTGGTGCAAATACACTTGGTTCTTTTAGGGAACGATATGATAAAAAAGAAACCTGGATGGAGAACCCATTAAAAGAACCAAATGAAGATGGTTTTTGTTTAGATGCAGTGTATATGAGAAACAAGGCTTTTATAAGTGCTGTTGCTAAAGCCGGAACCCTAGAATATGAAGCTGTACAGGACACACTTGGTGGGACAGCCATAATTAGAAGCGGAACAGTCCCATATGTGGATTTCACTGAGATACATGAGAAAAAAGACGAAGTAGAACTATCTGAATCGATAGATGCTCTTATTCGGAAAGGCATCTTTTCTAATGCTGATCATGATGAGGTCTTTAATTTTAAGACATTTCAAGGAAAATGGAATAAATTCATTGACTTATATGAGAAAAAAGCTGAGGAGCATAATATCCAGGCTTTAGAAATTGCCAGAGATAAATATGTTGACTTTTTTGGTAATCATATGATTAATCAATGGCCCGATTTCTATATACATAAAAATAAACCCATAGATTTCAGTTACCAGAAAGTCATCTGGCAGGATGAATCCAGTGGTGATTCAAGGACCTATAATATAATGATCGGACATGCTAACGATAGTGCAACAGCTCAGACTTTATTCTCAGGTGTTGCAAAGAAATGGTCGAATATGAACTCATATTTTGCATGTAATGCAAAGATATGTGATATCGTGGATATGGCGGGGTTTATCATTGATGATGAGGGAGCCCCTTATTTTAGTTTGCTTATCGACAATATGATATATTCCATTAGAGGCAAGCCCGACGAATTTAAATCCAATAACAATGAAGTGTCAGCTGATTTCAAAGAAAATATGGAACATCTTGCTGTTCATATTGGTAAAGCAGTGAGGGAAAAACAAGTAAGAGTTACTGATCCAGATTATGAATTTGACTTACCTAATATCCACCGAGTCAGCTCAAAGGATTACAGGCTTGAAGCCATGGATTTGCCTCTTGGATTTATTGTTGTTCCAGAACGGAATGTTGAAGAGAAGCGTAAAGAATCAAAATATTATTTTAACCTTGCTAGTGGAATGGGGTTGATGCCGGACCATTCCGATCTGGCTTGGCAATCAAGGATTAAGCCTGGGAAGGAATATTTAAGAGAAGATAAAAAGCCAAATGGATATGAATCAATTCACTTTAAGCTTGAGGGAGGTGTTGAGCTTAAATTAAGGACTGGATTAATGGATTGGAAGGCAAACTATGATAAAAAAGCCGGCCATGAGGCATATAAAGACCAGGAATCAAATCACAAGAGCCTCTATAAAGTGCTCACTAATTACACAAAATACCTTGAAAAGTTCTTCACTGAGATGCCTACTGCTACTGGTAGAAAGTCAACAGGCAAAAATGCTCTAAAAGCAAGAGATCTCCAGGTGGCACGAGCTAAAAAGTACCTTAAAAAAGCAGCAAATGGTACTGTGTATTTGGTCAAAGATGCAACAATTGGTAAACTACATGAGATGGGGCAAAATATGGATTCTCCTTTTATGTTTCTTAAAGATGCATATAAAACCGGAAAATGGATAATGTATGATCTTGGAATTAAACCTACACAAAAAGATATTAGAAAATTAAATACAACAATGAGAAATGCGCCAAAGACATATCTTGATAACCAAGGAGTATATGCAAAAGATCATCTTAACGTTGCGTTGGCTGCTGGAGAATTCTTGCATCAGATTGGGCTGGTGGATGGTACAAAGGAAGAGGTTAATAAGGACATTTCAGTGTATGCTGACAGAGTATACTATAACTCTGTCTTGAGCAACCTAGAATCTTCTGACCTAAGTGACCCTGTTACTGCAGCAGTAGCACATGGGCTGGCAGATTATGTCAAGGATGCTATGAGTCAAGATATTAAGAGAACTAAAGAGTCGCAATTGTACAGTCAAAGAGAGAGGAATAAATGGTTTAGCAGGGCACAAGCAATCTATAATCAAAGCAAAGCTAATGTCAAACCAGAATATTTTGGTGATCGAGAGAAACTTGAAACAGTGCCCTTACGTACCTCAGAGATACTGGGTACGTATCCAGCCGCATATTGGTCAATAATTGCAGCAAATGATATCATGGAAGGGTCAGGGAATCCGGTGGATGCTTGGAATGCCCTCCAAACAGCTGTTAATGATCCTCTAATCAAGATGGACACGGGCTTATCCAGACTTATTCAAGAATCAATGGCAATGTTGCTATCTCCGCACGAAACTGAATATATTGAGAACGCTGCTCAAACTTTAAAGGGTGAATTGACTGATTATCAAAGCAGTTTTTACAAACCTGCCCTTGCTGTTCAAAGTACAATCAACAGGATTACTGGATCAAATTACTCAATCCGAGATTTTCTTACCCCTGTGGGTCCAAGTTAAAGAGTGAAGCCTGATTAAAATAGACCAAAAGCTGTGGCATATTCTCTTTTATTTGGGAGATAAAACCTTTTATTAGGAAATATAGACTTAAACTGTTTTGTTATTGCTATGAATAAAGGTAGTGTTGATACTCTTCCAGTAAATACTATATCGTCGATATCCTGACTAACAGCACATGAAAGCATGATTACTGTCTCTGCAACCATTCTTACAAGTGATGATACCTTATCCTGCTTTGCAAATGTTCCCATCCTAGCAAAATTGGAAGCAGTCATCTCAGACTTCAAGATACCTACATCATAACCACACACATCTCCAATGGATAGATTACATGCATTAGAATTACCTGTGTTCGACATCTCAATAATTGTCTTGATATTGTCTGTTCCTGCCATAATTTTGGATAGTCCAATAATAGTTCCTCCACCAACACCTGTACCGCATAAGTGTTTTGTGGTTCCTTTATCATACTGGGTCATAGCTGTGCCTGTCCCACAGCTCGTTACAATACATCGATCAAGTCCTGCAAGTTTTGCCCCGCCTTTAGCTATAGCTTCAATTTCGTCGACGAAAAGTATGTTTGAACTGATATTATACTTCTTGGACTTGCTTCCAGTAATGATTATTGAACTGTAATCATTTGATAATTCATGATATACTCTTGAGAGATCAAATTCTGCTGGAAAAGTAGTTATTCGTTTTACTTTCTCATCATAAACAACTACATCAACATTTGATGCCCCGAAATCGATGCATAATTTCAATTTAATTTACCACTTCCTTTTTTTATTACTGAAAAAAATAGTATTAAAAAAATTATTGCACCTGCCAATAATATAAAAAAGTTAACATTAATATTCAGAGACTTCATAAATGCCATTGAATATCCAGATAATCCTTCTCCTGCCATGATAGCTGTACCAATAATAATCCCAGGATAAAACCATTTCTTCCTTTTTTTTTCAACCCATAATGCAATAAGTCCACCTATTAGGAGAAGAGAGCTCAATGATAATCCAAGAAACATACCAATGCCAAAAGGAATCATCATAAGATTTTTTTTCTTGAAGAATATTTCATACATTAGTGCGACAAGTACTCCGATAATGAATGCAATTGTGCTAGTAAGCCCGCCGATAGCGGCTGCGACTACCTGTGCCTGTGGTGCTGGCATGCTTGGTGTAAATAACTCTGAACCAAATAAACCGATTACTTGGTCAAATATGAAAGGAAGGGCGATTGCGACCACAATAATCGCTATTATATCGATTTTTACAATATCTTTAGCATCTGTACCAAGAATCTTGGCAGACTTAAAATCATGACCAACATCACCTGCGACAGCACAGGCAACAGCAATGAAAAATACTATGAGGAATAATGCGGATGTTGGGATGCCTAAGCCTAAAAGACCATATATTAATCCGATAAATAAAGCAGTGAAGATGCCAAATTGTTCAAGAGGGTCAATATTAGTCTCGCCAGTCATTCTCCCAGCAATTGGGATCATTAGCAATAAGCTGATGACAGCAATAGCTGCTGCCAAAATAGGCACACCCGATGATATCATTATCGCAGCGGATGCTGTAATCAGGATAATGACATAGCCTTTATATTCCATAGCTTGGAAGAACTCCTTGTATCTTGGTAGAAAATACGATACAAAGAAGCCCAGGCCACTACCTAATATTATGCCCATACCTGCGTTTTGGATAGTCTGTGAGGCAATGTCAGAACTGATCTTTTGGATGAATATTAGTGCTGGTATTAAGAGCAACCATCCGACAACAGATCCGGAAAACCATGATAAACTCCCTTTTGCACCGATTATATATCCTACAGCAATTATCATAGGCATAATTAAGATTGTGAAGAATATACCATATTGTTCAAGAAAAGGCACAGGTATGGCAGATAAAGATAAGATATCCCTCCCTGCAGTCAAAGTGAATGTGATTACCCCAACTAATACTAGCAGAGGGAGATATTTGCCACCAGATTCCTTCATTATTGTTGCTCCTGCAGTGCCGCTTGGATAAGGCAGCTTGTCCACATATTTCTTCCTTAGTGGAATTGACAATATTATACCCAAAAGACCAGCAGTGATTGCTATTGAGAAAATGGTCAATTTTGATGGTAGTTCAATGTCTGATCCATGCTGTTGTAACAAAATAATACCTGGCAAAGTGAAAACAAGTGCGCTTGCCATCAATCCACCGACTGACCCTCCGGCTGATGCCACATTAACTTCATGGATTGACTTTGATTTTCCAAATGAGAATAGTTTAACGAGCCCTGCTGACAAAACAACTGAGAAAATGATTGGCCAAGGAAGCGCACCAAGCTTGAGTGCGATATAAGAACTTGTTATTACAAGGAAAAGTGATATAATTATTGCAGTAATAATAGACGCGCTTGTAAACCCCTTAACCCCTCCCATGCAGAAAGAAATGATATTTGGTTATTTATATTTTGGGATTGATTAATACATAAATTGTAGAAGCGGTATTACATCATTAGTAATTATAATATTACGACTTGAATAGTGAAACCTTTAAGAAATTTAATTTGTTATACTATTATGTATCTGTTCTAACACACATTGCTTTGCTACCATAATAATAAAAACCACTTAGATCTACTGTTGCAGCTTCTGCAACACAATTATTTGTCATAGTACCGCTATCATAACCATTACATTTCATTCTTATTGCATTACTGTTTAAAGGATACCATTCTGGTGAAGTTTTCTTTAATTGTTCTGGATAAATTTCCCCATACTTAAGATACATTAAATCCAGATTATCTGATACTAATTTAAATTCTGCCTCTGAGGGTAATCTCCAGTCGTCCATGAAATGTCTAGTTGAATTTTTGCAAAATTCATCTGCTCTAGTCCAAAGATAATCACTTGGTGTGCCAGGAGGTGTATAGCCAGAAAATGAATATGTTTGAGCATAATCAAAAACAAAATAATCAGGATTACTGTTTTCTGGTGGAACGTGTACACCACCAAGGAAATTAAGTTCATAATTTAAGGAATCTATTTGTGATTGCAGAGAATTTATTTGTGATTGCAAAGAACTGATACTAGAAGCACAAGTCCAACTCCCACTATCATAAACCAACATCTCATCTTGAGCACATGTGGGCAATAAAGTGCTGCCTGTACCACAAACAAAATTCCCCTCGCTGTCTGTTTTTAGAGGATCACAATCTGTATATGTTCTAAATCTGGCAGACCCATCTAGATCCAGTTTCGCTGATGGAGTCTGAGTGCCAATAGCTAGATATTGTGTAGTTGGATTAATTGTAACTACTCTCCCTACACCAGATCGGTCAAGATAAAAATTGTCGCTCGGATCTCTCCCAAGGCCCCAAAAATTATTCACACTTCCATAAAAATCAATTGCAGAATATTCGGAAGATGAAGATGATATTATTGATAGTATTGAATTAACTCCGCTAGCTCCGGCAATTATAACATTACCTGTTGAACCAATGGAAATACCTTCAGAATCCCCATCATTTGAAATATGATTCCCGTCAGTTTGTAAATTCTGAGTCATCACGTGATCTCCAAGATTATCAGCGGCGGCACTTCCAGGATCATCACATGCCCAACTCCCACTATCATAAACTAATATTTGGTCTTGAGCGCAAGTTGGAACTCTTGGATCTGTCTCTGAAATAGAAGGCATAGCCTGATCGCATTCAACAGAGTCCCCATCGCTTCTGCACCATAAATCTGCAGTAGATACATCACCAACTTCTGGATCTGTCTCTGTGGTTAATACTGCATCCGTATTACACTGCACAACTCCCCATTCGTCAGTGATCAACCTTCCTGAGCAGCCAGCCATATCTCGCACACGAAGGTCGCCAGTATAAAGATCAAGTTTTGTAGAAGGATCTTCTGCTGTTACATCCCCTATTCCAATATTGCCTGAAGCGTCGCTTTCAATATAATCTGTCAGTGTCTTAA
>JAIPIC010000019.1 GCA_021734865.1 Candidatus Woesearchaeota archaeon
AGCTTTGCTTTTCTCCGTATTGAAGGGCTCACAATCCATAGGCAATTTTTGGTAACAGAAAACTGCACATACGAGTATGGGCTCGTGTGAGCAGTTTTTGGAACTGATAATCGCAATTATCAGTACGGAAAAATGGTACGTTTTTTGTACAAGAAATGCATATGCATTTCTTTGTATTGAAAATTTCGCACTAAAGTGCGGGGTATTTGAATCCCGATGAAACCCTCGCAAGCGAGATTTTCAATAACAAATATTTATGTTCAAAGAATAATTCTAATATGTTTTGAAAGAATAATGATGCAGATTATATTTATTATAATATAGTATGATAACTGAAAAAAAAGAGAAAAAATGCCCTTATGGGCTAGCGATATTTGCCAGTAATTCACCTGTCATCTTGTGTTCCATTGATGAATCAGAACCTTGGTTGAAATACTTGACATAAATTTCCATCTTAGCTTTTCTATCTTCACCATTTATATGGCAAGCAGCATTATCCAAACCGGTGCAATCCAGTGTAAAGATCTGTGATTCACCATTAGGAATCTGGATATATGTTTCTGAACCGATTGGTCGTGGCATTCCTTGATCGTTATTTGCTGCTACAGCATCAGTATAACCTTCCCATGCCAATCCAATAACATCAACATCAACGCTCACGTCAACTTCTGCTACCCAAATAGCAGTTATATATACATCCTTTCCTCTGCCATTTGTAAGCTTAATCTTTATTTCATCATCACCATTCGCGCTAAGACCACCATCAGTCACAATGTAATCTGTACAATCAAGACCAATTTCAAGAGCACACTTTTCTGGTAGAAGATTTGTTGGATTGAGTACTCCAAAATATGATAGTGCTCCAATGACAACAAGAACAACGAGAATTGCCCAACCATAAGTCATTAGAAATTCAAGAGCTGCTTGACCTTTCTTATTATGCATAATTTATCACCTGTATTTTTTGTACATTTATCTTTTTGTATAGTAATGTGTATATTTACATATCTAATTAATATATAAAACTTGCGGTATTCAAAATTTCATCTTCCGTCATAAAAATGAGATTTTTGGGTTTAATTTTTTAATTAATTTTCACCAATTACCTTTTGAAAAAATAATGGCAGGAATGGTCTGCAGTATTATAGAAATATCTGTCCAAAAAGAGATATTATTGATGTAATATACATCAAGGGCGCATGATCGGTCTCCACCAAGCTCATGTCTGCCTGATATTTGCCATAGTCCTGTAATGCCTGGTCGTGCATTGAAACGTGCTAGTTTCCAACCATCGAAAAAATGGAGTTCAGACTGTAGATGTGGTCGGGGTCCGACTAAGGACATGTCCCCTTTGAGGACATTTAATAGCTGAGGAAGCTCATCTAAACAAGTGCGTCTAAGTATCTTGCCAAAGTACGTAATTCTGGGATCATTCTTTGATTTGTATGCATAATTGCTTGGGTAGTCGCTTGGAGTCATATGGTAAATTTTCTTCATGGTATTAAATTTATACATCCAGAATTTTTTCTTCCCGATACCAAGTCTTTGTTGCATATATACTGGATTTGTGCCGTCTAACAAAATAATGAGAATCGAGATAACAGCGAATAACGGCAATAATATTAGCAATCCAATTAATGAGATTGAGATGTCCAGTACTCTTTTAGTAAATTTAGCATAGATATGTGAGTTTTTCTTTGATATTGTTACAGTAGGTATGTTCTTAAGGTCATAAAAATCTATCTCTCCAGAGACGGTTTCCATCAGATCAGGGACGTATTTAATGGTCCATTTTCTGGGAGAAGTTATCAAATAATTAGTGAGTTTAGGATTCTTATGCGGATCAGTCAGAATTATTACTTGAATATTGTTGAGTTGCTGTAATATTTTATTAAGATCGACTGAAGGTTCAATAACGTGTTTAAGGTTATAACCAAGTCGTTTGTCTTTTTGTATATATTTAGCGATAACCCTTGTTGTTGTCTTCATCCCAATTATTGCGGTGTTCTGCATTCTGGGAGCTGCAAGTTCTCGTATTGCATATCTTACTGTGATAATGATTATGAATGAAAAAATAAATGTTCCTACAATAATAAATCTGGAAAATACTGTCGAAGTTTTAAGGAGATAAGTTATCAGCAGTGTCATCAAAAAAGTAATCATCATCGATTTTGCAACTAAATTGAATTCCTTTAGGTCAAAACGGAATCTACTTGTATATGTACCACGAGCAACTATGAGATAAAGCAAAATGCTATATGACAAGAGGGGAATGAACAAAGATATTGGAGTATAATCAGAGTTTATCCCACTGTTGAATCTGATCCAATATACCAAAAAGAATCCTAAAATGATGGATAATATATCAGAGATCATCAAAATTAGCTTTTGCATAGTAGTATCAAAATAAAGAGATATTTATTGTTTCTTAATTTTGACTGATTTTTACCCAATCTTGATATTTAGATTCAATATAAGATGAAATCTGCTTTTTGTAAACTGTTTTGCTAAATTTAATTGCATTATCTCTACATATTTTTTGGTGAAATATCATTTTTTCAAATTTTTTGATTGCTTTATTAATAGCTTGAGGTGTCTGTTCATCAAAGAACATCCCTGTCTTTCCATCAATAACGGTCTCAAGTGCTCCGCCACCTGCGAATGCAATAACTGGGGTACCACATGATTGGGATTCAATATTAACCATACCAAAAGGTTCTTCTGGTACAAATATGGTTGCCTTTGCTAAGCCATAATATTCAGCTAGTTTTTCTTGTGATTCAACATGACCAATAAATTCAATATTTAATTTTGAAATTTTGCTGAGTCGATTCCTATCTGGCCCGTCCCCGATAAGGACCAGTCTTTTACCATTTTGATTGAATGCTTCAATTAGAATATCAAATTTTTTCTGAGGAACTAGTCGTCCAACCGCAAGGTAATACTCTGATGTTGATTGTTCTTGAGATATATGATCTATGGGTTTAAATTGCTCAATATCAACGAATGGATGTATAACTCTTGCATCCATTTGATACAGTTCTTTTATCTGTTTACGAACATACTCGGATGTGGTAATATAATAATCAGGATTTGAACCTGTCTTCAGATCCCATTTTCTGATTTTATTAAAGACTGGCTTGGATATCGCTCTGACTATCGGGTTTTTGATGTAATCATTCTGTTTTCCGTGCAGATATCTATTTGGTGTATGCAAGTAGCAGATATGGCAATAATTGCCTTTTGGTATTGATTTTAACCATCCCCATGAACTTGAGATGATAAGGTCGTATTTTTCAAGTTGGTTTCCCAGATTTTCTATCAGTGCAGGATAATGCCATATAAGGTATTTGTAGTGTTGTGGTAAAAGGTTGCTGTTCATAAGACTTTTCTGTGGATAGTCTATTATCTTGCGAGACCCTGCTATCGTGTAAAGGTCGCATTCAGGATAAATTTCAAGCAATGCTTCTAGAACTCTTTCAGCACCTCCTTTTTGGAGTATGAAATCATGCAGTATTGCGGTTTTCATGTTCAAATCTGTGAATTGTTAAATTCTTTGATTAAATCACACACATATTTGATGTCTTCCTTAGATAATTCAGGATACATGGGTAGTGACAGTATTTCTTTTGATAGCATTTCAGCTACTGGATAGATCTCTATTGTGTGCCTTGCCAGTGCTTCTTGTTTATGGAGAGGGAAAGGATAGTGAATTCCAGTTTGTACACCTTTTTGAGTGAGATAATCTACCAATTTATCTCGGTTCTTTGACCTAATTACAAATAAATGATACACATGTTTTGAAATGCTATTTCTCATATTTAATAATTTTAAATATAGTTTTGCATTCCGAATTCTCATATCATTCCATTTATCTAAGTGCTTCAACTTTACTGAAAGCACGGCTGCCTGTATTGAGTCCATCCGATTATTAGTACCTATAATTTCATGCCTGTGTTTATTTTTTGAGAATCCATGATTTCTAATCAGTTTGGCCTCTCGAGCAACATCTTCATTATCTGTTACAATTGCACCTGCATCACCAAATGCGCCAAGATTTTTTGATGGGTAGAAACTAAAGCAACCAGTTCCATAGATTGGGACTTTTTTACCCTTATACATGACTCCATGTGCTTGTGCACAGTCTTCAATGATTATAAGATCATTTTCCTGAGCAATTTTGATTATAGGATCCATGTCAACTGTTTGACCATATAGATGGACAGGAATAATAGCTTTGGTTGACTCAGAGATAACAATCTTGGATGGGTCGATGTTGTATGTTTTCTCATCTATATCAACAAATTTGACAACCGCCCCCACATTAATAATGGCTTCTGCAGTGGCAATATAAGTATTAACTGGACAGATGACTTCATCTCCATGACTTATTCCGTGTGCTTTTAGGGCAATTTCTAGGGCTGATGTTCCGTTTGATACGGCTACGCAGTGTTTACCTCCACAGTATTTTGCGAAATTATTTTCAAATAAACTTACCGATTCACCCATGATAAAATCAGAGTTATTTATGACAAATTGAATTGCGTTATCGATTTCCTCCTTAATGGACAAATAGTTGGCTTTTAGGTCTACAAATGGAATCATTATTAGATGGTAATTGAATAGGTATTAATTTCTGTCGTTTAGAATCCAAATGAAACATCCAAACCGATAGGACAGTTTTGATAGGAATATAAATGGGCTGTAAAAGATCAATTTAGGATCTTTTAAAAAATAGTCCAAAAATATACTAATACTCTGCCACAATGCTATGGGTATTATCAGTAATGGATAAGTAAATAAATTATTGACGTATTTTTGCCACGTCAGCCTTCGAATTTTAGAATATTTTAACTCTAAATTTAATCCTAATGTCTTTCCGATTACATAATTTCTCTTTAGTAGACTTTTCAGATTTATTTTGCCAACATCATGTAAAGATGTCAATTTAGGATTATATATTAACTGGTAACCCTTCAAGTACAATTTATAAGTGAAATCCCTATCTTGACCACGCATTAGAGATTCATCAAAGCCTCCAACATCATTAAATGCTTTTCTGGTTGTTATAAGAAATCCTGTAATTCCAAGATATTTTCTTAATTCTGGCTTTTTATGAAACATCCGTGTTGAGGTTTCTGAATATGCTAAGACTTTAGTCATAAAATTATCTTTGAAAGTTATTTTCCCTGCCATTGCACCCAATTTTGGATACTTCATTTTGAATATTTTCCATTCTGAGAGAATTTGTTGGATAGAAATTTGAAGATAGGAATCTGAATCAATGAATATTATAATTTCAGATTGACTGTGTTTAACTCCAAGATTTCTAGCATAGGAACTACCTTTTTGTTCTTTTAATCTTATGATTTTTATCTTTTTCAATATATTTGATTTCTGCTTCAAGAAATTTGGTTTATTGCTTGCATCATCAATTATGATAATATTACCATTAGATATAGAATCTATACATTTCATTATAGTCCGTTCAGAATTATGTGCTGGGATAATGATACTTACTGACATCATTTTGTTCTTAAGAGCGTTCTTTCCATATTCTCAATTCGTTTTTTAGGTCTATCTTTTACATCAAATAGTCCCTTTCCAAACTCATTGGCTTGTTTGACTCTTTCCAGTCTTTTTGGCAGATCATTATATTTTGTGAACCAATTTCCGTCATTGTCAAACGTGATTCCTAATTTTTCAGGATATTGTTCAATAAACGAACCTTCAGTGAGCATACAACTCGGACCAAAATTAACTGAATTTACATATTTACTAATCTTTCTAATAAAATTAAGTGAATCCTGAAAGTCTTCATCACTCTCAGTAGGAAATCCAACAATTATCATGATATGGATTTTAATCCCGCTTTTATTGATCATCTTAACTGTATCAAGTACTTGTTTGTTCGTAAATGGCTTAAACATATCCCTCCTCACATTTTCTGATCCACTTTCTAAACCTATGTTCACGTTTCTGCAACCTGCATTGTACATTCTGTCAAAAAGATCTTGATTCATATCTGGTCTTATTCTCATGCTAGCACTCCAAGAAATCTTAATTTTTTTTTCAAAAATGAGATCGCAGAATGTCGTCAGTTCTTTGAGATCGCCATTAATCAAGGAATCATGAAAAACAAACCGATTTACATTGTATTTATACATTTGATACCTAACTTCTTCGTATACGTTTTGTCCTGTTCTGGTTCTAAAACCGGGCCAGAATTTATGAATATTACAAAAAGCACAATTTCCGATACAACCTCTGCTAAATATTATGGGTACTCTGAAGCTCTGATTAGAGGTTACAAAAGAAGATTCATATTCTTTAAGATCAAAATCATCAAAATCTGGAAAGCTCAGAGAATCCAAGTCATCTATAAACTTTGGTTCATCTGTTTTCACAATGCCTTTTTTACCTAAATATATTAATCCTGGGATGCTTTTTGGAGATTCACGTCTATCAAGAGTCTTGATTAATTGAGGTAATACTATTTCACCTTCTCCTAATATAATATAATCACCAAGCTTTCTTTCAATATATGCTTCTTTTCTAAGTAGGCACATTGGACCACCAAGTATTATTTCTATTGATGGAATTTTTTTCCTTATTTCTCTAACAAAATGTTCAGTAATGTATTCATTTCTTTCTAAGATAATAGATATTGCTATATATTTTGGACGTATCTTTACTACGGACTCCACCCATATCTTAAAATGAGGTTTAATAACTTCTGAAAAACATTTATCCATTTTTTCTGATTCAATAAAAGTGTCATCAACTTCATTGAATAGGTACAAATCACTCTTTGATACTGATTGATAGAGTTTATTATTGAAATCTATACAAATTGAAGATATTCTATCTTTTTTTAACTGAGATTTTAAATAGGCTAGACCAATTGGAGGAAACGTCTTTGAAAATAATGGGAATAAACAAAGGATTAGTTTTTTGTGACTCTTATCAATTGGAATCATACGCCTCTTCTTTATAATCAAACGAACTTTTAATATAAGTAGTTTAATCTTTGAAAAAACAAACAGTCTTATTCTAATTAGCACTTGAATACCCCTTAATGAATCCTTTAACATAATACATTGACATGAATCTATCGAAGAGCAAATATGAAATAAAGTGAGTCAGTGTCAATTTCCTTTTTTTGAACAAATTGAACCAGATTTTTGATCCTCTAAAAACAATCATTCTGATCACTTCAGAGACCATTAATACAAACCCTTTTCCTCGATTTTTATATCCATACCCATAGCCAATCCGGATTCTCTTTTTAATCAAACTCTTTAGAGAATTTCTGGCTTTATGATATACTATTATATCTTTAAGATACATCAATATCATACATTTTTTGGTTGCTCTTGAACTCCACTCTGTGTCTCCTCCGGAGACATAATCCCCCCTAAATAATCCATTTTTAATGAATGCTTCCTTTCGTGTAATCATATTGGCAGTTGCACACCTTCCGTTTCTAACATAGTTCTCCTGATTCAAATGCACGCATTTATCATAATAAGAATAAAAATTTTCGCTACGAGTAACAAATTTTACCTGACCAGCAATAATATCAATAATGGGATTTTTCTGAAGAATATCCACAGACTTTTTTAACCAATTTTTATCAACTATACAGTCAGCATCTGTAAATGCTAATATGTCTCCTTTGGCTTCTTTTATGCCTAAATTGCGAGAGGCATAAGAACTCTGGGTTTTATTTTGTTTGATGAGTTTAACATTATACTTTTGAGCAATTGAATATGTTCTATCTGTAGAATTGTTGTCAATAATGATTATCTCGTATTTATGTTTAGGATAATCTGATTTTATCAATGATTCAATAAGACTGCCAATGTTTCTCTCTTCATTATATACTGGAATTATGACCGAAACAACTATTTTTTGGGTGGACTTGACCATGCTGCCTCCTTTCTTTTCACTGCGGTTATGTTTGAACCTTTTTCATTTGGCACACCCGTACATATTGTTTTATAACCTAATTTTTCAAAATCACTTGGTTTAAATGCTGAAAGGTGCTTTTCATAAGGGTTTCCATATAAATCATTTTGTTTATACTCACCCCACGGACAGCCTAATACAACCATTTTTGTGCACATGGTCTCCAAATTATCCAGTGTTTTCTTTAAGTCTTTTATGTCTATATGCTCTGGGCCATGCCACCAAAAAACAATATCATATTTTTTCTTAGATGAAAACGTACGAACATCTGCACATATCACTTTTTTAATCCAAGGAATGTTTTTCAGATATTCACAATTTGGTTCATATGCTTCAAGCACGGTTATATCATAAAATTCTTCCTTAAAGAATTCAGAATAATCAAATCTGTCTGTCCGAGCCCCAATATACAGGACAGTTTTGTATTTAAATATTTCAGGAGCATTTCTCCAGAGCGCCTTTGTTCTATCTTGATCACTTTTATTCTTTCTATCATCAATAATTGATCTCCTTATCGTATCATTACAGTTTTTCTTTACTGACATGATTGCCCGGTTATGGATCTTATGTGTATATATTACGATAATAATTAGTAATATGATCATTAATTGTAATATGTATAGAGCATAATTTGGGAATGCTATAGAAGCTGTAATTTGACACAGCAGTACCATGCTTAAAAGAATATATTTTTTCATTTTATTTCGATACTTTTATTACATAACTTGCTCAAGTATTCTACCTCATGACTTACAATAATTATAATCTTCTTCTTTGAGATGATGAAGTCATCTAAAACTTTTTTGCATTTTGCCTTGAATTCCTTATCACCAACAGCCATAACTTCATCGATGAGTATTATGTCTGAATTGATATGTATTGCGATTGCAAAACCCAGACGAGCTGCCATTCCAGACGAATACATTCTTACTGGCTGATATATGAAGTCTCCAAGCTCAGAAAATTCAATTATCCTTGGAACAAGTTTTCTTATTCTTGATTCTGTTAAGCCATTAAGTGTTCCGACAATGAATATGTTTTCAATCCCTGAAAGTTCTTGTTCGAATCCTGCGTTTATGGATAAAAGAGATACTTTTCCTTTAACGTCAATGGTGCCCTCGTCATGTGAATAAATCCCAGCTATGGTCCTCAGTAGTGTTGATTTTCCTGCTCCATTAGGTCCTGTTATTCCGACTACATCACCTTGCTTGAGATCCATATTGAAATTACGTAATGCCCAAAAAGTATTATCAAATCTCTTTTTTGGACTTATAAGAAGCTCTTTTATAGTACTCCTCTTGGTTTTTTCTAGTGAAAATTTCAGTCCCAGGTTTTTTATCTTAATGTGGACCATTTTAGAGCACCTTTGCGTAGATTCCCTGATTCTTATGGACAAGATTAAGTCCAATTCCAATTAGGATGATACTAATTATCCCTAGAATCAATAGACCCGAAAGATTGGGTATAATGTTTCGAATTACTGAATCTCTGTATGATTCAAATAGTAATGTGAACGGATTAAGTCGAAATATTGGAAGATACTTATCTGGTATCATCGTTATTGAGTAGATTCCTGGTGAAAGGAAAAACCAGATTCTGAGGAGGTATTTGACCAGATTTTCTACGTCTGCGTAAAACACATTCAGATGGGAGAGGATTATTGTTATCCCAATAGTAAATAGCAACTGGACAATGATTATGAATGGAAGGAACAGTACAGCCAGGCCTATCTTAAATCCTGTAATGGTTAATATTAATAAGAGTAATATCAGAAGCCCAAATGCTATTATGAAACTTACTGTATTGCTTGCTATAGATATGATTGGCAGTACTACTTTTGGAAAATAAATCTGTTTTATTAGTTTAGATCTATTTTTTATCGATACTACACCTTCATTTACTGATGATGTGAACCATCTCCAAGGGAGCAGGGCCAAGAATACGAATACCAGATAATCATTGTCTCCTCGTTGCATGATTACTACAACCAGAATATAATAAATAAGCATGAATATTAATGGGTCTAGCATCCACCATAAATATCCAAAAAATGTACGTTTATGACGTACTTTAAGTATTGCTCTAGTTTCATGAGATATATAATGTCGATATTTATGAAGTTCCCTAAAGATGTTATACATGAATGTGCTATATGGTAGTTGTATTTATTTTTTTATGAATAGGGGTGAAGTCAACTAACGTGGGTTTGGGTAACAAATATATGCAAAGCAGATTTTGGGACTGTAAATTACTCTATTTACAGTAAATTCTTCTTTGCAAAAAGGATTCATCGTTGAGTTTCTCCGTCGATGAATTTGGACATAAATTTTACTTTTTACAAAGAAGAACCATTTAACCCACTTAAGTTGACTTTACCATGAATGGGACCGTTATTCAAGAGGGCAAGGACTGCAAAGAACATAAGCAAAAGTTCAGACCAGTAGAATGTGTAATCAAATAGGTTATGGGTCAGAAATACTATTAATCCAAGCTTTATGGCAATCTGGAGCTTGTCATCTGCTGTATTTTTTCTAAAAGCATTGTTTAAAACGAACAAAAAAGCCAAAACACCTAGCAGCCCAAGCTCTATAGCAAACTGGAGGAATACATTATGGGCATGTTCAGTCCCTCTTTGTTCTATAAGATTATTATCGATATAATCTTTATAAGTGTATGAAAATGTGCCCAGACCATGCCCAAAGAACATTTTTACAGAATCTTGCAAGATTATCATAATGGAATTTGGCCAGATTTCATTTGTTCGACGAGTTATGCTATAATCAGGATTTAAGCTTAGGTCAGAATTAATATTCTTCACAAGTGCTGCTGCGCCTATAAAAATAGTCACAATAATAATTAAAACAAACAGTACTAAAATATGGTTCGGTGTTTTTCTGTGAGATTTAAACCTCTGATGTCTAAATTTTTTGATACTATACATTCCATACACAACCATTGATATGAATACACCTATGAGGACTGCCCTGGATGTGAGTTTATAAATACAGAAGATGCCAAGGATGAATATTAGTGCTCCAATCAGTTGGTCTTTGGTAAGTTTTTTGGTAGATATGTTTCTCGAAATGAACCTCGAAATGAACAACATAAAAGGTATCATAATTACTAATCCAATATAACCACCAGTTATATTTGGATGGCCAAAGGTCCCGGAGATCTCTTCGGGGTCACTGTGCCAGTATCCTAATTCTGTCCCGCTTGAATAATAGTAATATCCAGGATTAAAATACTGCCATATGCAAAATATTATGACCAAAGTCAATGATAAGAGAAGCACTTTCTGGATATCCTTTGTTTTGATCTCTCCTCTTTGATATTGATTAGATAACAAAAAATATACGATTACTGCCTGTGTGAAGTGCCAGAACATGGTTGCAGAATATATTGTACTCCAATCGATCTTGGTCTTAAAGATCTCTATGAAATTCCATGCAAAGTTATCATACCAGTTAATTGATGGAAGAGCCACAAGGAATGACAGTATAATAATGAAATAAAATAATATGACAGACTTATCCAATTTCGTAATTGAATATTTGAAGAACTTAGGTTGTTGGATGTTTTTGCGGATATGATTATGAATCTGGTTATGAATCATATTGAAGCAATAACCAGCTACCATTAAGAAGAATAGAACATCAACAAAGCTAAGAGGGAATGTTCGTATGGCTTTGATTTCTGGGAATATAAGAGTATTAAATGGGATGATAAACAAGAATGTAAGTATAAACCAACGATAATTGATACAAGTTAGTACTAAGAGTGGTAAGAGTACAAATGATGCCTGTAGTTTGTATTCATAATCCATTAAGAGAAAAGTAAAGAGAAAACCTATAGATAATATGAATAGGAGGATAATGATGAATTTGAAGAGCTGTGTATTGATTACATTATGAGTTTTCATCTTATTATACTGTTGATTATGTTGCACATTTAATTACATTATTGAGTTATAATAAATAATTTTTTATATCAGGAAGTATATACATGTATGTATGAGAATCATGAAATTCAAGGATCACTACTATAATCTTTTCCAAAGTATATTTCTATTAAACACACGTTGATACCATTCATTGTTTCTAAATGTCAGTCTAAAATTGATTGCATAAAGACCATAATTGGAGGCTAAAATATGATAAAAATAACATTTCCGGATAAAACTGTAAAAGAATTTGAAAAGGGAGTCACTGCTTATGATGTTGCTCTCTCTATTGGTGAGGGTCTGGCTCGTGCTGCGCTTGCGGCAAAGGTTGATGGTGCCCTTGTGGATATGAATACTAAGATTAAGAAGGATTCTGTTTTTGCTGTTGTTACATTTAAGGATGATGAGGGGAAAAAAGTATTCTGGCATTCCTCAAGTCATCTTATGGCTGCAGCTGTTAAGAAAGTGTATCCGGATGCTATCCCAACGATGGGTCCTGCTGTTGATGATGGTTTTTATTATGACTTTGATAGTCCACAAAGTTTTTCTGAGGATGATTTTGAGAAAATTGAAATAGAAATGAACAAGCTTGTTGATCAAAAACAGGAATTTATCCGTAAGGAGGTCTCTGTAGAGGAGGCTTTAGAGATTTTCAAAGACAATAAGTATAAACAGGAGATTGTGAAAGATAATGCCGATGTGGTCGTCAGTGTTTATACAAATGGGGATTTTACTGATTTATGCAGGGGGCCGCATGTGCCAAATACATCCTACCTGAAAGCTGTCAAACTGACAAAGGTTGCTGGTGCATACTGGAAGGGTGATGCCAAGAACAAGATGCTTCAGAGGCTTTATGGTATCAGTTTTCCGGATAAGAAGGAGCTAAGAGCACATGTCAGAATGCTTGAAGAAGCTGCGAAGCGAGATCATAGAAAGATTGGTACTCAGATGGACTTGTTTTCATTCCATGAAGAAGGTCCAGGATTTCCATTTTTCCATCCAAAAGGTATGGTTATCATTAATGAGCTAATGAATTTCTGGAACAGACTCCACAGAGATGATGGTTATTCTGTTGTCAGGACACCAGTAATACTAGCTAGGACTTTGTGGGAACAGAGTGGACACTGGGACAATTATAAGAATAATATGTATTTCACGAAGATTGATGACATTGATTACGCTATTAAACCAATGAATTGTCCGGGAGGTATTCTAATTTTCAAGAGTCGTAAGCACAGCTACAAGGAATTCCCAATTAAGATGGGTGAATTTGGTCTGGTGCACAGGCACGAATTGAGTGGTGTTCTGGCTGGATTATTCAGGGTAAGATCATTTACACAAGACGATGCGCATATCTTCATGCTTCCAGAACAAATACCAAAGCAGATCAAAGGGGTCATTAATCTTGTTGATCGGATATATAAGGAGTTTGGATTTGAATACAAAGTTGAGCTTTCCACGCGTCCTGACAAATCGATAGGATCTGACGAGATGTGGAGTCAAGCTGAAGGTTCGCTTAAGAAGGTGCTTGATGAGATGAAGATGGAGTACCGAATCAATGAAGGAGACGGTGCTTTCTACGGCCCAAAGATTGATTTCCATATCAAGGACTGCGTCGGGAGAACGTGGCAGTGCGGTACAATACAACTGGATTTTGCTATGCCAGAGAAGTTCGATCTGCAATATATGGGAGAGGATGGTACAGAAGAACACAGGCCTGTAATGATTCATAGGACCATTTATGGGAGCCTTGAGAGATTCATGGGTATTTTGGTCGAGCATTATGCGGGAAAATTCCCTTTATGGCTATCTCCAGAGCAGGTGAGAGTCTTAACTGTCGCAGATAGGTTTGCCGACTATGCTGAAGAGGTCAAAACAAAACTTTTCAAACAGGGTTTTCGGGTAACTGCAGATTATAGAAGTGAAACTGTCAATAAGAAGATTAGAGAGGCACAGCTTGACAAAGTCAACTACATCCTGGTTGTCGGTGAGAAAGAGCAGCAAAACAGCAGTATAAATGTCAGGACAAGAGATGGACAGGTCCATGGTGAGATTGCTGTTGATAAGTTCATTGAAGACCTGAAAAAAGAGAGTGAAAAATAGTTATTTTTTCTTTTTCATTTGATTCTTTGTATATGAATACTCATTTCTAACTATATACCAATTTCTAATACATATTTGATTACAATCTTTATTGCTCAATCAATTAAATAGACAGTATCATACATAAAATCATCATACATAAGATTTACATATATTAAAGAATAAATATGATTAGACTAATTCAACTTTCTTAGCCCTTATGCCTTTCTTCTGGACATGAATTTTCTTGCATTCCTTGCATTCATATCTGAAGTCTGTCTTTTTAGACTGTTTTCTTCCAGTCATCTTAAATTTTGATATGGCTGGTTTAGAATATCTTCCTAAGCTTCCGAAACCTCTAGCTTGTCCTCTAGACCGAGCTCTGTACTTAGAACCAAACTTAAGTGAGCTTGGGTTTTTTCTTTTGGTCTGAGTCACTTTGTGCTCAGTATGTTTCTTACAAAAAGGACAATGCCTGTTTGTTGCCTTAGGTACTTTCATGTTATGCAGTGGAACTATAATCCATTTATAAAGGTTTTGTTTTGATAGTCAGAAAATGGCTTGGTTGACAACCTAAACGAATCAATAAGTGCTGTTGCACATCTTTTTTCATAAATAAAAATGCAATTCCACCAATTCATATTTGACAGTAGTCTCATAAAAATAATCCATCGCATATACTTTTGGAAATGAGCATCCGCATCACATGCAGTAATATCAATCTTCAGTACAGAATATGTCTCTTCTCAACGTCTAAATTTATTCATTGTATAATCTATCTGAGTATGAGTCCAACCTGCCTGGAGAAGTTTCTGATGTAAATCAGCTGGATCAGCATCAGTTCGCTTGAAAGCTTCTTTGAGAAATATTGTTAGTTTCATCTCATCTTCGGGCGACAGGAAAGGATTTAGTTCCACTCCAAGCCCCATTCCAGATTCCATTCCAAATTCCATTCCAGATTTCATTCCAGATTTCATTCCAAAACCAAGATCTGGGAATCTTATTCTTGTTTGAGTGCCATCAGTCGCATTATTTGAGATAATCTTATTATCACTGCGTGTCTGCAGCGTTGCAGTTATATCATATAATATCAAGCCCAGTTGGTCCCAGTGCATGATTGTCAATACAATAGTAACTCCCAATACTACTATGATACCTAAAGTCCAGAACAACCAGGTAAGATCATAAGATCCAAAAGTTTTCTGAACTGGTGTACCTGTCACCATTGGAGAACTTGAATTTGTGTTGCTTTCTGAATGTGGATCACTCTGCGGCGGAGTTACTGGAACTGGATCTTGTGATGGGTTAGGTGTTATTGGGTTTTTTGTTGATGAGATAGCAAAGACACTCAGACCAGGACTTATAGCAAGAAAGAAATAGTAATCTTCATCAGAATCCATATACGTTGTCTGCAAGCTTTTCCATTCACCAGAAGAATATCTCATAAGTACAATATCATCAGCAGATAGATCTCTTGATTTGAGCCATGATTTCAGAACCTTAAAACTGATTTTAACATTTTCGACTATACCGTCAGCAAGGTTATCATGGCTTATCTCGATGAATTTATAAACAGTTTCCGGAACAATGTCTATCCCAGATGGGTTAGCTTCAAATTCTTCCAAAATGAAATCAATATTCGAAGCTGATTCTGTGACCCCAAACTCAATAGAGCCAATAGACATATCTTTTGGCGCAATTAAGACAGTTTCTCCTTTTTTTAATGATGTAATATACTTTTGGAATTTGTTTGTTGTTGGATCAGCCACTTTCATAATTAAAGGGCTTCCACCACCATTGCGATTACTCGAACTTTTCCTGATAATTGTATGACTAAAAGATTTTTCATTACCAACTGTATCTTGACACTTATAGTAATACACATTTTCTCCAACATCCTCAATGGTCGTTGCATTTTTAACAAATATCGTCTTATTATATGAAAATAAATTGTAAGTGAAGGAAGAACCATTTGAGAAGTTGAAGTCAGCATTTGTACTGTATCTGCAGTTCCCTGGCTCATCGATAGATATATTGAGATCTACAACATTATTTGAATAAGCAAATCGAGTTCCATCTTCAGGATACTCAATTGTTATGTTTGGAGAGCGATTGTCAGGGTAAGCTGACATTGCATATGGCAGATAATTTACCTGTCCAAGTGCAGAATCATCAAGATAATCAATTATCCCTAACCGAACATTACTGTCATTCTCTGTTCCCCAATAGTTCGTAGCAGCTGGGATTGTGACATTTTGGGAGTTATTCAGATTGAGCAAACCAGTAAGGAAGTTATTGGATGACAAATTAGTAACTCCGGAGACCCCCGAAAGTATCATGTTTGTTTTGGATGCTGATAAGTTGTTATTTCTAATATAACCTCCAGTTGCACCGTTAAGAATAAGTGAGTATTCTGCATCAATACTATTGTCTGTTATATCTGAGAAGTTTGATCTTGTCAGACCAAGCCCAACTGTAAGGCCAGATAATCTACTGGCAGAAAGGTCAAAGACAGAGTCCTGTGCCAAAATACCGTATTCACCGTTAATGATTGAGAGATTGGTGAGCCATATATCTCTTGAGTTATGCAGTATTACACAATCCTGATTTGAACCAAGGGTATTGTTTTCAAGTGTTATATCTGAACTGTACGAAATATTTATCGTGCCGTTTATCGAGCAATTTACAAGCGTGATGTTCTCATTGTTGTTTATCTTAAACACTTCCGATCCTGTAATCTGATTATTGCAGCTGACTCTTGTATCATTTTGGACAATAATCGGCTGAGTCAAAGTATATTCGCCAATACACATAGAGTGTGACCCTGAAGGGATCACAAGGCCATCAGTAGGCTCTATGCATGTATTTTGTATATATAAGTAATATGTGCCCTGTGATTCATATCGTCTTATATCATCAGTATATGGGTACTTAGCAGACGCTTCAAGACTGAATGTCAGATTTTCACCCTCTAGATCAGGCACAGTCCAACTGATATTATAGCTAAATTTTTCAAATATTGTCTGATTGTAGCCATAACCATAGCCGTAACCAAACGTGGAATTGTAGTCTCCTGAACCAAGGTAAGGATCATACCCTGGACCATAACCAAAAAGATAACCGTAGCCATAACCATCCATCGGATTATTGATCATATCAACAGCAATATTATCACATGAATGGTCTGCAAATATATCAAATGTGCAATTATAACTGTAAGAAGAGTTTTGTGACAGTATACTTAGTGTCAAATTGGTCAGTGGAAGGCGCTCAAGGCTTACCAGATCGACGGTAGCATTAAATCTAAGCGTGTCTGACATGTTTTTTTCAATATTTAAACCTGAAAAATAAACCTGTACTGCTTCAATGGTTGTTATCACAAGAAGCAGTGAGAAAACAATAATTAGGATAATCAAAACCAAATTGTGTCTTCTCACCTTCATCAATTGTCCCCCTATTTTTAAAATAAATTAAATTACGGATCGTTCCTGATTCCCAGTGTTTAACTTAAAAAACTACTATATATATCTTGCGTTATCTTTTTTTTCCGGAATCATACTAAAGCTATAAAAAGCAGTTTGCATTATCCATTACTTATGAAAGTACTGATTGTAACTGTTTCACAGAATCCAGCCGAAGTAGCACACGTCAAGAGACTGCTTTCTGAAGGGGAATGGAAAAAAGTCATAATGATCGGATTCGATAAGACAAAAGAGATAGTCCATACTTTTGAGTGTCTGAACAATGACCTTTTTAATTATATATTATGTGATCCGACCATGCCCATCCCAGAAATATCTTCCACATTAGGATCAGAATTAAGTGAAGCATCAGGAGAATATGAAGTTGCAGTTAACTTTACAAGCGGAACCGGGAAGCTACATATGGCAGTTCTAAGTGCAGTCTTGAAATTGGGTGTTGGTGTTAGATTGGTTACAATATCAGAGAAAGGAGTCATTCAGATTTAATTTTCTTTTGTTTAAAGTGTTCAAGATCAGCAAATATTTGAGCTGGCGAGGTCTTTCTAACGATTTTATTTGTCCTAATCTCTTGCTTCTCTTCCACTTTCTTTTCAACTTGAGTGGTAGACATCACAGGTTCAGAACGTTTCGGTTCAGTTTCCATTGATGTTGCCAGCTTCCATAGGCTTTTGAGTCTCAGATAATACATTATTCCAATAGCTGCAGAAATAGCTATAATTATCAGAGTGCCCGTGACCAGAAGATCATTAACCATTGAATAAGTACTATTATGTGGCTATATAAATGTTACGATAGAAAAGTAAAGTCAACTAACATGGGTTTGGGTAACAAATATATGCAAAGCAGATTTTGGGACTGTAAATTACTCTATTTACAGTAAATTCTTCTTTGCAAAAAGGATTCATCGTTGGGTTTCTCCGTAGATGAAATTGGACATAAATTTTGCTTTTTACATAGAAGAACCATTTAACCCACTTAAGTTGACTTTACCCGATAGAAATAAAAAAAGAAATAAAAGAAAAAATTGGGCTTACTTGCCCTTGTTCTTGTAGACAAAGAACGCTACTACGCCACCAACTACAAGTACCAGTAAGATAACCCATATCCATGGGAAGCCACCTTGTTCCTCAGGTTTTGGTTCCGTAGGAGTTGTAGGTGTTGTAGGTGTTGTTGGTTTTGATGGAGTTGTAGGTTCTGTGATGGTTGTCTTCTCGCCACCGGCGAAGGTTGTAGACTCAATACTTGTCAGCTTCTTGTTGACAATGTATGAAAGGTCTTTAATCTCTCCTTCTCTTACAGTATCAAATGTCCACTGGACGATTGGGTCATCCTGAAGTACGCTTGGCACTTCTCCAGGGAATGTCAGATCAGCAACAGCTGATGTTGCAACATTCTTAGGGATGTTTTCTACAATGACAACATCTTTCATGTCTTTTTCAGCCTTGAAGGTCAATGTAATCATGGACCTAAACACAGAAGCTCCAGTATCTGGATTTGTTGCTTCGTATACATCAAGCCTTTTGGTGATTGAGATTTCATCAATCTTTCCGGACTCAATCTTTTCAAGGAGATTTGTCAGAGCTTCTTTGGCTCTTGCATCTGTTACTGTAGCAAGGACTTCCTTAATTTTGTTAATTAATTGGGTTCCTTTAAGAGTAACAGTAACAATCTGTGCATCGCCAACTCTTTCAAGTTGAGTGTATCCATCAGGTAATGAACCCCTAATAGCATTTTCAATGTCTTTTAAGGTCAGACCTGTTGTTACTGGGTTGTCATCTGAACCACCATTATCTTCATCGTCAGTCTCGCCTTTCATAATAAGAGGACTACCGTCGCTAGAGCCACTACTTGAAGTTGTCTTAGTCATCTTCACAGTATCAACTGCTGATGTACAACTGTCAGATACATTGAACTGGACAAGCTGTGAACCTGCACTTGATGGTGACCAAGCATAGACACTTCCTGTAACTGTTCCTGAACCATTTACTTTTGTCCATGTAAGATCAGCTTTATCTCCAGAATATGTCGTATCAGTACTCAAGTTATATGAAATACTTGAAGTGCTTGACTGGTCTGTAAGATCCATTGATAATGTCTCAATTGTGTCAACTGCAATTTCTCTAGCATCAGATATGAAGGTTCTTGTTCCCAAATCTGTTCCATCTGTTGCTGTTGCAGTAAATACAACATCATAATCAGCTTCTTCACAGGTTGGCAGAGTCCATTCAACTTCAAACATGATCTCAGACTGGCTGTCTGCTGCAAATCCATATCCAGCTACATAGCCATAGCCATAACCATAGCCTGTATTGTCAAGATATTCGCCGCCACCGCTGATCAATGTATTAGATAGAATCGACCAATTGGTATATCCATAACCATAGCCATAGTCCCATAAATTTGCTTTTGGTCCTAAAGTACTATCAAAATCTGCATAGAAATTACCATCTGTGTGATAACCATAACCGTAGCCATAGCCGTAACCATAACCATAATCATATCCTGCTGTACCTGAAGCCAATGCAGGTGTTATTGATAGTGCATCGCATACACTCCCTGTATCACTTGTGACTTCATTTCCTTCCAGGTCGAATGTGCAGTAGAAATCATCTCCAACAGTAGAAGAGAAATCCAGCTCGAACTCTGTGAACGGAATGTGTTCAGATACCTTCATATCCAGATAGGCAGTAAATGTTGCTGTGCCATCACTAATTGTTGCACTTGAAATACCAACATCAACCGCGCTAACAGGTCCGGATAAAATAAGAAGCAGTATTATGGTTAAGGTGAAAACCATGCTTATTATATTTTTTTTATTGGTTCTTTTTACCATGATTTATCCCTCTCGCGCTTTTTTTTTGGATTTTGTGTGAATTGAATCACCAAGGTATAACTTTATATGAAGATATATGATGAACTTTTTTCCTCGCTGAATGAAATATATATACCTAAAATCAGTAGTAGAAAATACAATCCTAATATAAAAACCTTTTGGTTAATTTCATTGTCTAAGTAGCGCAATATTAGCGCTGTTCAACCCAAAATAAACCCAATGCGCCCATTAATTGGAGACAAAATTACAGACAGTACCACGTGAGAATATAATCGGAATTAATATGATAAGCTATTCTACAACATTGATGTTTATTTTTGAATCGATGTAGCTTGGAAAAACATATATACTATTTTATCAGTCGATTAATTATGAATAATTATAAACTACTGCATCTGCAGTACTGTATCTGTTTTATCCTTGCAGTTGGTTTATTGTTTGGCTGCACAAATAATACGTCCGATAGTGATGCTATCAAAGATGACATCAATGAGCAGATTCATCTAGGCGAGAAATATCTTAATGGAATCAGCGATGAACATTATTTCCTTCTTGATGATTATCTAAAGTATGTGTATCCTGGAGAGGATCTCTTATGTCCAAACGGTTGTTATATCACCTACAGGATTCTGGATGCATATTTTGATGTTAAGATATTATGGGATATCGAAAATGAATTTGATAATGGTAGCTCCGATAACAGATTGAAAGATATCAGTATGAAAGAGATGCACCATATTGCAGATAAAAACATGAATAGTATTCGTAATCTATGGAGTAAGGAAGCATATTTTGATAATATTGCATATGTCGACGTAGCATCTGAGAAGGCTATAGGAAGAACAGAAGGAATTGCCCTTGATACTTTTTGCATACTGGGTTTTCTTTATAATGATTCGGCTATGGGCGATTATAGTTACAGTAAGGTTGTTCTTGATCCACAAGACCCTTCGTATCTAAAGTGGATGTCTATTAGTAAATATGATTATGGTGACCAATGGAGGAAACTTGCAGATGAAATCTGGTGTATCATGCTTTCAAGCAAGACAGGCCATGATGTCAGTGGTCTGATAGATAAGAAAGAGGAAGAATATAAACAATTCATGATGAATGATTACGGTTGTTTATTTGATGCTGCTGCAGCGTTGCATATGTTAATGATGTATGATACTGCAGAGACTTACTCAACCGAATTATGTAATGGATGCGATTGGACACAAGAAATAGAGGATATGCAGGATCAATTGGTGATGTTAATGGGATCAGAATCCTGTAATAGCAACACCCTCCTTTTATCAAATGTAATTACAGAGCTTATCAAGACAAAATATGATAACAATACATACATTGACGAGAGCATTGAGGAGATCATTAGCAGGCAGACTCAGTGCGGTGCTTGGTATCCTACAATAATCGAAGATTATAAGAATGATAACTGCGGTTATACTGAAAATACTGATAATGGGCAGGCTTTCACAACCCTTCGGGCCTTGATAGCGTTAGCTTATTATAAAAAATACAGTATATAAGAAATACAATGTACACATGGTATTTGGTGGAAAATAATATAGTGCTTGATTTTTTTCAGACATAATGTAATGACATATTATGGCCGATCAACCCGTCGCTCAGACATATTATAAAATTATAGAGGAAAAATGAGACTGAAGGAATATAAATGGATATTTAACTTAGGGTATATTATGGTCGGTCTCTTTGGATTCTATTCTCTTTGGTATGGCTATATGTTCCTAAATAGTGCAAAGAAATATCTCCCGACTAAAGAAACTTATGGTATTGTCTTCTTATCTCTGGCTTTAATTTCAGTCCTATTCATCATATCTATCGCACTGAATAAAATTAAAGGTAAATTTGATATCTGGAAGCGGACTTTAAAGTCGTACGGACTAACATTAAATATGAGCAAGATGCATACAGTACCGCTTTACGTACTTATGCTTGGCCCTATTGCACTCTTGGGGAGACTGATGGACCCATATTTTGATATATGGTATACAGAACATATGGGCCTTTTCACCTGGGGTGCTGTTGGGTGGTTTATTCTGATAATGCCATTATATGTATTGCATGAAGAGATAATGATCAGATCTATTGTCCAGTCCAGATTTTCAAGAGTCCTTCCACCCCTTGTTGTTGTGCTAGCAGTATCTCTCCTGTTCAGTTTATACCATTGGTATCCAAATATCCATGGTATTTTTGCAGTTATATTCGTATTCTTAGGGTCTTTGGTGCTCACTGTACAATTCTGGCATACAAACAGCCTTCTTCAGACATTCATTGTGCACCTGATAAACAATCTTCTCGCAGTATTACAGATATATCTTCATTACCTCGGGCATACTAAAGGTGAACCTTATATCATGTTGGAAGTATTATTCTGGGTAGTATATATGGGGCTTCTGATCTACTTCAGGAAGCATGTCTGGAGAATTTTGAAGTCAGTTGGCAGAGAAACACATAAGGAATTAGGTCTAATTAAAAAGAGTTAAAACGCATTTATTCTGTGTTGCTTGTTATCATCCAGTAACTACATTAGAAAACTTTATATATAGATTTCAACACCCACATGAATTAAAAAAGAGCTTGAAAAGACGGGAGTATGGGGATATATGAATAAAAATCCAAAATTTGTGACTGAAGAGTTGTATTCAAAGAACATCAATGCTGTAAACGATAATTTCTCAATCATCAGAAAAAAGGTTGTCTCATTCGAGAATACTATAAATAAACTATCTGGTTCAAATTCTAGGATTGAATCAAAACTTGAAGCACTTGATAAACAGATGAACAATTTTGATGCTGAAATTTATTCCCAGTTAAGTAGCCTTAAAGAAAAAATTGCCAGCCAGAATGAACAGCTTAAGAATAATGATGACATAGCTGAACTTAACACCAAAATTGAAGGTATTGAAGAATCACTGACCAAATCTATTAAAAAATTTGACCATTTAAAAACACACAGTAAGGAACATTCTGATCTTATTATGAAGGTTGATGCATTAGCTGATCAGATAACAAACCTCGATAGAGAGCAGGAATCTGTCCGTGCGGATCTAGAGCAGGATATACTTTCTGTAAATCAGGATCTTGCCAGCTTTTCAGAAACCTCACTAGATCTAAAAGAGATTCAATCAAGGTTGGAAACTTTAAATTTAAAGATTAAGGACTTAAACACAGATAAGTCTCTTCCTCTAATAAAAGAATTATCTAAAGAGATTGAAGTTCAGAAGAAAAAGATTGACAAGATCGAGAGTTCTTCAGATGAGACTTTCAGTCAGTTAAATGATGAGATCACTTCTTTACAACATGACAGTACAAATTCAGATGATCTGATTGTTCTTCTTAATGACCAGAAAAAAGAGATTGACTATCTAAAAACAGAGATCAAAAAAATGGATTCAAAGATTCAGAATAAGGATTCTTCTAAGAAACCTGTCGATATTGAAAGTTTTGAAATGAGGATTAAAAAATCTGAAGAGAGCGTCGATGAGATGTGTAAAATCCTAAATGATGAAGTCACTAGCATTAACAAGACTATAGCAGACCTATCTGACGCAAAAGCATTGGATAAGGACGTTTATAAGGATATTGATTACTTAAAGAATAGGCTCGAAAAGCTTGAGAAGACAGAACTTTTATCGATACGTAAGCAAGTTGACCTAGTTCTTGATTCACATGAGAAGACTGTAAAAGCTGTGAATAGCCTATCAAGTTCAGAGAAATCAAACCAAAAATTACCAAAGATAAGACGACTAAAAAAAGGTAGTGAAGTTAAAGTATCAAGTTATACTGTGGACGAAAACGATGAGAGCAATGTTAAAAAATGGTTTGTAAACCTTGGCAACAGTCTGGTATGGCTGTTTGAGGATGAAGAAGAACCACGATCAAAGAAAAAAAAAGCATCTGAGAGCCATAATTGATATGAAACTTATGTTTTATTTATTGATAATCTAGTTGATTACATATTCTAAGTTACACAGGTACAATTCTAGATGTAATTTTGAACTTAGTTAAGTTTAAATATATTCCATTAATATAATATGTTCATGAAATGGAATTTCTGGACAATCAAGGATGATAAAGGCATTAAGAACATTGTTTTAAAATTTGCAAAAAAATGCAGGAGATATGAGCATAAGATACACGATAAATCAGATGCCATCGCAAGATTGTCAAAGAAGACTTATGATGCGCATAAGCGAGATAAACCGGAAGATGTTGAGATGTATCTCGCTGAACTTAAGAAGGAACTTCAGGCTAAATACGAACTTGAACACGAGGATTTCAAGGAATTAGAGAACATCAAACATTATATACAGATTGTTGAATATCGAAGGATTACAGATATGCGTGATGATGAAAAATTAGTCGAAAACCTTGCAAAGAACCATGATATAAGTCATCATGAAGCAAAACTGTTAACGCATTACATCCATGATGTTATGCATTATCTACATTCAAAGATAATTAAGGATAAGAGGAAAGAATTGCGGCTTAAAGAAAGAAGCCATTCTGAATGACCGGCTCATAATGTCCAATTATGATAATTGACCCCTTATGATAATATAGATGCTAACTTTAAACGTGACTAGAAAATGGTTGAAGATATAATTACCAAACAAAAAATTGAGAAATATTTGAAAATAACAGCTAAAGCTATCAAAAAAGTCAAGATTATTGTTCCTAAAGGAACTCATCTTGAGAGGACAGCAGAGGATATGCTGGACATGGCACAGAGGTATCACAAGGATTCTATCCATTTTAAGTCAAAAGGAGATTTCATCAATGCTTTTGCTGCTGTTAATTATGCTCATGGTTGGCTAGATGCTGGTGCCAGAATAGGAGTATTTGATGTTGACCATGATAGTAAACTGTTTACAGTTGACTAATAAGAGACTCATTAAATTATTTACAAATAATGTTACAGATTGAGCATCTTAGGATATGTATCCGGTTTCATGAAGACTTTATACACTTTAAGAGCAAATCCTGATTTTTTCTGGATGATTTCTTTGGATATCATTAATGCTCTCCCGAGGGCAACCAATTCCCCTTTGAGCGTCAGTATTGCTATGTCCTCACCGACCTGGATCTCGGATTCAACCATTGCAACACCAGGTAGGGCTAAAGACGCACCATGACAGATTGTATTGACTGAAGAATCAAGTATGTATAGCTTTGGTAAGTGTGATACTGCATATTCAATCGGCATTATAATATTTCTGATGGGTTCTTCATTTCCCTGTTTATAATAATGGAAAGCGTCTGCCAGATCCTGCAAGGTATGAATATTCTTTTCATTGAATGGTCCTGCCTGAGTCCTTCTAAGTTCGCTCATGTGTGCTCCACTGCCCAATTTGACTCCAATATCATGACATAGCTTCCTGATGTAAGTGCCAGCCTGACACCCAACTTTAAAAAGTACGTCCTGACCGCGTATCTCAAGTATTTCGATGTAATAGATCTTTCTGTATCTCCATTGTCTTTTAATGGCACTCTTAACTGGTGGGAGTTGTTTAATTTTCCCAACAAAAGAATTGATAGTATCTTCTATGTCTTTTGTTGGATGTTCTTGGTGCAGATGCATCAAGCAAATATACTCTTTTCCAGCAGATAACAGGACTTCCACGACTCTAGTGCCTGCGTCAAGCGCAACCGGGAGTACTCCAGTAACTTTTGGATCAAGTGTTCCAGAATGCCCACATTTTTCCATATTTAGAATCCCTT
Source organism: Candidatus Woesearchaeota archaeon (assembly GCA_021734865.1). GTDB lineage: Archaea > Nanobdellota > Nanobdellia > Woesearchaeales > JAIPIC01 > JAIPIC01. The sequence continues at coordinate 26,060 of JAIPIC010000019.1, forward strand.
TAACATATGCACTAACTTGATGACTCGTAGGTCCTTTTGGTTTATCGATATTGACAATGCCTAGAGTAAGAAGCTGTTCAACTGACCTTTTATTAGGGGGACTTCCATATTTATCAGTAGTTGTTGCTTTTCTTTTTGTAAGAAGCTGTCGGTCAATTCTCTGGAAAGGCAACTTTGTGATCATTTTACCTGAATCATTTGGGATTTTGGAAGATATATCGGACGATGAATCTTCAGACTCCATTCTTTTGGTGTCAATTTTTGCAGATTCCATCTTATATCTTCACCAGTTCATATTTTCTGGTTCCTAGACCCAGTTTCTCTGCGTGCTTTATCTGCACTGTGGGATCGTAATCTCGAAGACCTCTAAATTTATCACTGCCAGACGCATGATTGTGTTCAAGCTGTGAATTTTTATTGCCAATCTGTTGGTTGACCAGATCATAAGATGCCTGGTCGATTGCGACTGGATCTGATGAAGCTAATATACCAATATTTGGTACAATGCTTTGTGCGCTACTGTTCCAGCAGTCACAGTCTGGTGTTATATCCATTAGAAAATTGATGAATGTAAGATTTTTCTTGGTTTTTACTGTTCCAAGTGCATATTCAGCCATTTTTTCCTGAAGTTTCTCAGACGAACTGTCCCACCTGATATTAATAGCATTATATTGACATCTGCCTGAGCATTCAGAACAACCTATACATTTAGTATGGTCAATCTCAGCTTTTGGACTAAAAGTAATTGCATTTGCCGGGCAATGATGACCACATATCCCGCAGGCAGTGCATTTTGTTTCGTTTACGGTCGGTTTAATGTCAGAATGCATCTGTTGTTTGCCTGCAATACATGAACATCCCATGCTGAGATTTTTTATTGCTCCTCCAAATCCGCTTGCCATATGACCTTTGAAATGGCTGACGACGATCATTGATTCAATTTCTGCAATGTCTCGTGCAATTTTTACTTTAGCATAATGCTTTGGAATATTATTAGAATTTGGACTATCTGAACTGCCCGATTCAATTCCCTCGTTAATCTTAATCTCTGAGGAATTTGTTCCAAAAACTCCATCTGCGATTATTATTGGTGCATTTACAGAAGAATATGAGAATCCGTGAAGGTTAGCAAGTTCTATATGATCGACAGAATTCCTTCGTCTACCTACATACAGCGTGTTGGTATCTGTCAAAAATGGTCTGGATCCATTATCCTTGATAAGATCAACGATCTTCCTGATAAAAACTGGCCTAAGAAATGTAGTATTACCATACTCGCCAAAGTGCAATTTGACTCCAACAATCATCCCTTTGGTGAGAAAACCAGTTGTCTCTCTGAAAATTTGACCTAGACTGTCCAGTTGTGACTTATCTTTTGTAATCGGTGCAAAGTAAACTTTCATTGTATTACTTTTTAAACTTGTATTCGTATTGGTTAGTCACACCTGTGGGCCTGTGAAGAACAAGTCCACTTTTTCTGAGTTTCTTTAGGCAAGCGGTTACAGAACCTCTTGACAATTCCAAAGATTCTGAAATCTGCTTCGTCGTAAACCATTGCTCTTTGGATTTCTTTAAAAAATCGTATATTTCTTGCTGTCCCATTTTCTTATTGAAATTCTTATATGTTTTTAAAGGTTTAGTTTATCAGGACATTTAGTCCTGTCAACCATAAGCGTGATCAATTTCCACGTCGTCCTTTTGCTCTCAGTGAAGGCCTGTTTTTCTCTACTCCTTTACCTTTATGGGTGAGGATTCCCCGAGATTTCTTGCCTGCAGCTGTTACGCCCCTGAATGCTCGTCCTTTGTGATTGGCTAGCCATTTTAATGAAGCATCTGCCTTTATCGAAGGATGATTTGCATCCACGACAATGACTTCATACCAAACATTTCGGCCGTCCCTTGTAACATAATATGAATTAAGTATCTCGCAGTTCTTGTATTCTCTGGATACTCTTTCTTCTGCAATCTGCTTATAACCTTTCGCAAGCACCATCCTCTGACGGTTATGCTTTGGTCTTCTGCCATGCTTAATCATGGGTCTCGTGTGTCCGCCTCTGATAACTCTTTGTCGGACAATGAATATGCCTTGTTTAGCCCTATATCCAAGAGCTCTTGCTCTATCAGGCTTTGTAGGATTACTTATCCTGTGTAGTGCAGGTTCAGTCCTAAACGATATTAGTCTCTCTTTTGCTAACTTTTTTGCTTCTTCTGTATTCTTCGTCTGCTTCAAATATTTCATATAACCCATAAATATCAGGCCTCAAATTGGGATTCAGGATTCACCCACATCTCCCGGTATGAGGGAGGAGAAGTGGTATCTATATAAATGTTACTGTTTATAAAGTATTTTAGTTGATATTTAAATCAACTTAACATCATAATCTGTCAAATTACAGGAGTTATGTCAATACAGAGTTATGTCAATACAACCAAATTGCAAAACAAATATCAAATTACAAGAATTCTGTAATGTATGCTCTAAGTTTTTCGGCTGCGCGCTTTCTGAAAATATTTATCGAGTCTAAACTGCGAGTTTCACCATAGGTCTTGATACTTCCATCCGGAATAAATATTGGGTCCTGTCCCCAGCCTTTGTTTCCTCTGACTTCTGTTGCCATGAATCCCTTTTCCTCTCCAGAGAATATCTTAACTCCATCCCCATATGCCAATGCGATTGCGGTCCTGTAATAACAGGCCCTATCTGATATACGGTCCATTAACCTGACAAATCCATCATTTCCAATCCTTTTGTGGCTGTAAGCTGTGCATGTGCCGGGAAATCCGTCGAGAGCATCCAGGAAAAAACCAGAGTCCTCAACAATCAAGGGTTCACCAAGGATCTTAAATGCTGTCTTAGCTGACATCTCTGCAACTTCTTCGTTTGTGTCAGCACGCAGTTCTGGCAAGTCAAGATTTGTCTGAATTATCTCAAATTGACTACCTAAGATTAGAGCTATCTCTCTTACTTTGTTTTCATTCGATGTTACAAAATGGATTTTCATATTTCAATCACGTAATCATTTATTTTTATTTCGTCTTGCGCGTTTCTTTGATTTCTTATTTTTTTTATATAGATAGTATCCACCAATTATTACAACTGTGCCAACTATTGTAAGGATGTTGAAGTATTTGTCGATAAACTCAACCATTATTTCGCCATAAATCTTTAAGAGAAGCGCAACAATAAAAAATCTTGTGAATCTGCTGACAGACGATGCGATAATGAATTTTTTGAAATCTACATAGAAGACTCCAGCTGATATTGTGAACACCTTAAAGGGTATAGGTGTGAATCCTGCGATGAATATTGCCCATGCTTCATATTTCTGGAAGTACTTATGCACTTTGGAGATTTTGTCCTCTGAAAATAAACGTTTGAGTAGTGGAAGTCCACCTTTTAAACCAATATAATATCCAAAAATTGCACCAAGAACTGAACCGATTGCTGATATTACTGCATAAAGTAGCCACCATTCCGGGTTGGATAGTGTAAGTACAATAATAAGAAGATCAGGTGGTATCGGAAAGAATGATGATTCAATGAATGCAAGTGCGAACAGACCCCATGCACCAAAAGGTTCAAATGTTGCTTTGGTCCAATCTATCAATCCACTTACTATCTGCATCGAGACTAAAAAACAAAAATGATTTTTATAGTTTTAGGAAGAAAACAATAATTATGAGTTTATCTTATGGTATTAATCATTAGTAAAACTGATAATCATTATCAAATCTGAATATACTTGTAATCATTATCAAATCTGATATATACTTGTAACTTTTGAAATGATGTAAGAATGATGGATAAGATGACCGATCAATGAGATTGCGTTATTGTATTCTCGACTGACTCTTGCATACAGTCTATTTCTTTCTTCAAAGTGCTGAGGGTGTTTTCCTTTGAATTTATCACAATCAAATTTACGCTCTAGTGGCGGTCCTGTCTGAACGAATTGGTTGTCAATTACCAGATTGTCAATCTGAAACCAGATCAGGAATTTGTCTTTGCCGTTCCAGTGCCAATTTGAGACATGTATTTCAAAACCATTTGTTTTTAGCTGTTTTCGGATATAATTATAGACTTTAAGGATTTTACAGCCGACAACATCCTTGCTGCCTTCAAGCGGATCGCCCTCAAGGATTATCAAGTTATCATGATACTTATTTTTAAGTTTTGCAATAGAAAGTCGTGTAATGTTAAAAAATTTAGAGCTTGGATTTCTCAGGAATTCTCTTGCTTTTTGTATGAATAGATCATACTTTTTTCTTGACAGAGCTGCTGCCGCGTTTCTTTCTTTTTGTATCGGGTCAATTATTATCAATGGAGATTGGATTTTTGATTTGTTCAGGATTTTAATTATATTTTCACCTTCATGATGATTCTCTATGTCGATTATTTCATTCTTTTGCCATTTTGATGCTGCTTCTAAGAGTTTAATAAATCCGCCATAGTATATTGTCATGATATCAATTACGTGGCCTGAAAATCCATTCAGGTAACTTTCTGCACCATAGAGTCCGGACGACTTAAAGAATTGTTTTGCAAGTCTTATCTGGTCCTGAAGATTTGTATTTCTAATTTTATTCAGAATCCATTGAACATGCATTGGACTAAAATCAGTTATATTTTGAGCTTGCTCAACAGTATTGATTTTATATACTGGAACCAATTCAAATGTTATACCTTTATACTTAAGACTAAAATAATCCCTCGAGCCATGTATGCGTTTATAAGGTATTTTTGTTTCTTTTATTATATCTTCCAGAATGTCCGACAGATCATCATTCATGTATGTTCTTGCGAATTGGATAAATACATCACAGTCAAAATCATTTTTGATATATGTATTCTTTCCTACAGAACCTCCAATAAAGACACCAATATTCTTGTACTTCCTATTGGAATGAATGATATCTAATACTTTCTTCCTGAAATTATCAATAATATCTGTTTTTTCCGGTTTAAGTCTTGTTAATACAGTGTTCAATAATTCTTTCATTTTCTGATTTAATTTTGGTAATTTACCTTTTTTATTTATTATTCCCCTCATTTTGTTAAAACAAAAAGTCATGTTTATTTTTCAGTTAATATTACATAATTGCAGTACGGAAATCAAAAATACCCCTCAAAAATGCTCCTATTATTCTATGTCTTTTTAATTATTACTTAAATAACTATGTTTTGTAGGTAAAGTCAACTTAAGTGGGTTAAATGGTTCTTCTTTGTAAAAAGCAAAATTTATGTCCAAATTCATCGACGGAGAAACCCAACGATGAATCCTTTTTGCAAAGAAGAATTTACTGTAAATAGAGTAATTTACAGTCCC
>JAIPIC010000099.1 GCA_021734865.1 Candidatus Woesearchaeota archaeon
ACCAAAAATTGCCTATGGATTGTGAGCCCTTTAATACGGAGAAAAGCAAAGCTTTTCTTGTACACAAAAATGCTTTACATTTTTATTGTACCCCATGCTTTAGCTTGGGGTCAGGGCGAACGGCAATTTTTGTTATTTATTCAAAATGCTCTCAGAACATAAGAAACAAAAATGGTGGATTTCAAAGATTTAAATTTTTGGTCAATTCTTTAACATGATCTGCTGATGTTTTAAATGCAGTCAGTTCTTCATCTGATAGCGGTATCTCGATTATTTTTTCTACACCATTCTTTCCAAGCTCAACAGGAACGCCTGCAAAGACGCCACCTATACCATATTCACCCTCGAGCATAGTTGCACAAGGCATAACCTTCTTTTGGTCATGCAGTATTGATTCAACCATTTCAATTACAGATGCTCCAGGAGCAAAGAACGCACTACCTGTCTTTAAGAGCTTGACTACTTCAGCTCCGCCAGATTTCACTCTTTCAATGATTTGATTGATTTTTTCCATTGAGAGAAGTTTAGTTATCGGTTCATCGTTTACTTTACAAAGACTCATGACTGGAACCATTGAATCTCCATGACCTCCTAGAACCATAGCTTTTACAAGCTTTGGATGAACATTGAGTTCCTGTGCAATAAAGCTCCGGAATCTTGCTGAATCCAGTACTCCAGCCATTCCAAGTACTCTATTTTTTGGAAATTTGCTTAAATTGTATGCTAAATGTACCATGGCATCAAGAGGATTTGAGACAATTATTATTATGCTATTAGGGGACTCTGAACAAACTTCTGGAATAATTGACTTCATGATGTTTGAATTTGTATTTATCAGATTGTCTCTTGTCATTCCTGGTTTACGTGCAATCCCAGCAGTTATAACAACAATATCTGACCCTTTTGTAAGACCATAGTCAGATCCTCCAATGATAGTTGAATGAGAGTCCACAATAGGCATGGACTCTTGTATATCAAGGGCTTTACCCTTTGCCATGTCACCTAATATGTCTATAAGAATTATTTCATCAATGTGCTTTAATGCTCCAAATAAAGCAACTTGGCTACCAACATTCCCAGCACCAACCACTGAGAGTTTCATAATATCACCCTTTGATAATTCCGTATCCAATGAGCCGGAATCGATTTCCAATTCGTCTTGAAATTGAAATTCTTGAGCCTATGTCAGCACATACCGGGATTTTGAGGCTACATTCAAATGAATTTTTCCCTATTTTATTTACAAATCCTATTGTTGATGCGGAATTAACATTCAACATGAGAATTTCATTCATCTTTATTGCTTCGACCCCAAGCTCTTCTTTTGCTCCGACAACTCGATCCAGAAGATGTGCGTCGACCTTTAAATTGTATAAGACATCAGGTAGCTTTCCTGGATGCCCAACTACTGCCCCTGTAAGGTTATCAGATTTTACAATTGAAGGATCAAGTTTTGTTTTCACTGCAATTGAACCACCTGGGCCAAGACAATCAACATTTTCTCCACCGGTAATCGCTTCAACCACTAAGGATGTTATCGGGTAGTAAACTTTCTGGTTTTTTTCTTCGACCGATCTGCCGGGTCGAATTTCTATTGTCTCTCCCACCTTTAGCTTTCCACACTTGATGGTTCCACCGAGTATTCCACCTTGAAGTTCATCTGGCACAATGCCGGGTTTATTGATATCAAAGCTTCTGGCTATATACATTTGAAGATCTTTTTTATCATCCCTTTTAGGTGTAGGTATGAAATCCTGTATATGTTTGAGTAGAACGTCCAGATTGACACTGTGCTGTGCGCTCATTGGAATGATTGCAGAATTTTCATACTTCGTTCCTTTGAGGAATTCCTTAATTTGTTTGTAATTTTCCAATGCTTTTTCTTTAGAAACTAAATCTATTTTATTCTGTATCACGATTAATTTCTCAATCCCTGTGATCTGTAAAGCCATCAAATGTTCACGTGTTTGAGGTTGTGGACATTCTTCAGTTGCGCTTATCAATAATAACGCACCATCCATGATTGTTGCTCCTGAAAGCATTGTTGCCATAAGGCTCTCGTGTCCAGGTGCATCAACAAGACTGATCTTACGTACAAAGATTGCTTTCCCTTTGCATTTTGTACATTTATCATTGATGGAATATGCGTTGCATTTCTTACAGAAAAAAATTGTGACATCAGCATAACCCAGTCTGATTGTAATGCCTCGCCTAACTTCTTCAGAATGTGTGTCTGTCCACTTACCACTTAGGGCTTTAACTAGTGTTGTTTTCCCATGATCAACATGTCCAACAAGTCCAATGTTTAATTCGGGTTGTGGGTTCATTCTTCAGGTTTCTTTTCAACTGGTTTTTCCTTAGGTTTAGCTTCTTCTTTAGCTGGTTTTTCTTCAGTTTTAGCTTCTTCTTTAGCTGGCTTCTCTTCAGCTGGCTTCTCTTCAGCTGGCTTCTCTTCAGCTGGCTTCTCTTCAGCTGGCTTTTCTTCAGTTTTAGCTTCTACTTTTGCTGGTTTTTCCTCAGGTTTAGCTTCTTCTTTGGATGGCTTATCTTCAGGTTTAGTTTCTTCTTCAGCTGTTTTATATTTGCCGCCTTTTGATATTGCGAGATTAATCTGTGATGTGGTTTTACCAACTGTATTTCCAACAACTGTCCGTTTTTTCCTTCGACCTTGTTCTGTGTTCCTAATGCCTACACCAGACACGATAAGAATTTTCTTTCTTTGGCTACCAGATACATCTTTCCTCATAGGAAACCCACATTTATCGCTGCCACCTGATAATGTGAAATCATATCCTGGCTGACCAAAAGCATCGCCCTTAATGGTGTCTCCTATTTTTTTGCCTACAAAAAAGTCTGCTTGTTCATCTTTTACTTCTATTTGAAAGCATTTGCCCTGTTTTGGGTCACTTATTACTATTTTGAATGATACCATAATAACACCTCATGTATTCTCGGTGACATTGTGAGAGTAAGTCTACCTTTAAAAAGGTTATCCTCTTTTATGGAAAAATTTAAATAGCTACTGACCAATCACATTTTTATATTAATTTAGACTAAAGACTACGGTGATAACTTGGGAAGAATCAAAACAAAACAAGTGAAGAGAATTGCACATGAAATAGCAAAGGATGGTCTCGATGACTTCAAGAATACATTCGCAGACAATAAGGCTAAAATAGACATGATTGCAGATGTTCCTTCTAAAAAACTTAGAAACATTATAACAGGATACATGACTCGTCTAGCAAAGATGAAACAGGAAATATAGGTGAATATTTATGACAGCGGACAACACCATATTTGTCGGTGGTAAGCCATTCATGAACTATGTAACAGGTATAGTTATGCAGTTTACGACAAAGAATGCCGATGAAGTGATAATTAAGGCCAGAGGCAAGTTCATTTCTAGAGCTGTTGACGTGGCTGAGGTGGCTTCTAAGAGGTTTCTGCAGGATCAGGTGGAGTTATTAACGATAACTATTGATTCAGAAGAGTTCGAGAACAAAGAAGGCAAGCAAGTCCGTGTGTCAACCATTGAAATCACTCTTGGAAAAAAGAGTTAAGTTTTTATTCTCTTTTAAGATTTCATTTTCTTAAATATGGGCCTGTAGCATAGCCTGGATACTGGTTGTTACCAGACCAGCAGGGTTAATAGTGCGGTCGGCTTCGGAGCGCAAGCGCAGATACCGATTGACCGGGGTTCGAATCCTCGCAGGCTCATTATTTATTCTAATCCTATTGACGACAATAGATGTGATAATATAGATTATGCGCATGATTTTCGCAATAAACATAAGTATACTTCTATCATTTTTAATGACAAAGAAGAATATTTCAAATGGTTAAGCACCCAATATTCAAATGCATACATAATCCATAGACAGAGTTATTTTAATAAGCTTTTTTATAACAAAATCTTTCATTCCCCAAGTGAATTATATTACTATCTCGCAAAATCTGATATAGGATTGACTGAAAGATTACAGGAACCAGAATTATATGCTTGTAATGAAATTCTTTAAAGACTAATACAGGACTGTATATACAGGGTAATGATCACTGATAATTTCTGTTTCCTCATAAGAGATGTCATAGGCTTTTTGATAATTGTATACTCCGCCCGAAGAGTATTTCATATTAGTAATTATGCGGTCATATGTACATGTATTTTTGGCAACAGTAGTGTCTTTTTCATTCTCAATTATCCAGTCATATTCTCTTAAAATGTCCTGATTCTCGTCGTAATAGTTGCAATCTGCATTCAAATCCCCAAGCAATATAAAGTCTTTATCTGAATTTTTCATTTGAGCATCTGATATTACAGCATTTAGGGCTGATATTTCACTTTTTGCGTCTGATGGCTTAACATGAATAACTATCAGGCTAAAGTTTACTTTTTTGTTGGATATGTACACAATGTATGGTTCTCTTTCAAATATATCGTTTTCATCAAAATATACATACTCAGATTTGATATCAGCTTTCTTATAGAATATCGCATATTGTTCTTTTGAATTAGTACGACCAAGTCGCTCACTGATTACAAGCTGATAATTAGGAAGTTGATTATGCAACTCTTTTATTGCTTCACCTGAAGAATCTCTGACTTCCTGGACTGCAATTATATCAAATTTCGAGATTATTTTTGGCAGGTATTCGACTGCTGTTGGTTTCTCCATTTTGGATGCTCCAAAAACCTGAATGTTAAATCCCGCTACTGTAAATCCCGTGATATCAGACTCATTTATTACTCTTGCTTGTTTGGTTGCCTGAGCGGTAATATCAAGTGAATTGATCTCTGAAAGTACTGTGTCTAAATCAGAACAACCATAGAAGACTATAATACATAGACATGAAAGAATAATTATAGAGATTTTTCGCATATCCTGAAAATATTTTAGAAAGTATAAAAAGATTCCCTTGTTATTTAAAATCTCGCTTGCGAGGGTTTCATCGGGATTCAAATACCCCGCACTTTAGTGCGAGATTTTCAATACAAAGAAATGCATATGCATTTCTTGTACAAAAAATGTACCATTTTTCCGTACTGATAATTGCGATTATCAGT
>JAIPIC010000020.1 GCA_021734865.1 Candidatus Woesearchaeota archaeon
GCCGTCAACTAGTATTAGTTGTTCGTCAATCCCTCCAGGCCCGTTTTGTTTATTCTCAGTATTTCGCTAGGCTAAGTTTTTTCCTTATGCCTAGCTTTTATTAGCCGTCAACTAGTATTAGTTGTATTCTTTTTTTTCTAAGTTAGACTAAGCCTTGCTTATGTCTAACGGACGTTAGCTGTCAACCGGTATCAGTTGACCGCTATCAGTTGCTGATAGTCAAAAACCTAATCTCGTTTGGGCCAACTCTGAGTTGATTCTTTGGAAGGAAAACTTCATTGTTAGTGGTCTTAACACTTCCATTGAAAACTAAGTAATTATTGATGTGGACATACAAATAACCATTCCTAGTATCGCTATCAAATTTAATAAGCATGTCTTCCCTAGTCTCATTTTCAGTTAAATTAACGCTGTAAATCAAGTAGTTTGTCATATTTACATCCGACAAATCAGAAAATTTTGTTGTTTCTAGAAATCTCTCCTCAAGTCTTATATAATCAAACTGATCAATATTATATGTACTATCATTAAATTTGGACTCTATCTCAATATTATCAATCCTGTAGCTCTCCGAAACGTCTGACTTAAAAGTAATATTATTAACACCAATAAAGACAAAGTTCTTATCTAAGAATAATTGTATGGTCTGATCACATGGAGGCACTTGATCATAGAATTGATGCTTATTGAGAGATATTTGTAATTTCTTTGGAGCCGCATCACATAATGCTTTAAAGCTAAGTTCGGATGTGTCAAGCATAGTTCTTGATGCATTAGTGTAAGTAAATTGGATCATGTACTCAAAATCATCTGGTTTTTCCTGACTGTACAATCTGATAGCATTAAGTTCAACTTCAACCGGATTTTGTGAAAAATCTTTGCATGTTTCGCATACTGCACATGTTGGACAATTTTGTTTAGGACAATCCGGGCAGTCCCTGCACTTTTCACATTCTGGGCATTTTTTATCGTTACACTCCGGGCATTTCTCACACTCTTCACATACCTGACACTCTGGACAAACAACATCTGGGCATTTGAGTTCTGTGTCTCCAGGTTTAATAGGAGTGATATCTGTAGTAACATTGTCTCCGCAACCGACTAATAACATAGCAATGATTCCAATAAATAGATAGTATCTAATTCTAATCACCTCAAACTTTCTAAAATAAGACTCTAATATATATTTTTTCTACTATTTTCGGACCTTTCTTTTTATATCCTTCTTATAAACTAGAGTCCTGTAAGGAAATGGAATTTCAATCCCTTCTTTGTCAAATCTTTCCTTAATGATTTTGTTTAGGTCACAAGACATTACCCACGAGTCAGGTGGAGTTCTTGTCCACACATATGCTCTAAGCAAAATCGAATACTCTCCTACATTTACAACTCTAACTTGGACAACAGGAACTTTATTTTCTTTTTCTTCAGCTGTTCGCACATCTATTGACAAGGGATGTTTCTTAGCTTCACTTTGTATTATCTTAATGGCTATATTAATATCTGAATCATAACTAATGCCAAATTCAATCCATTTACAGATTTTTTCGTCTTCAAGATTTGAGTTTTCAATAATCTCACTGTTCATAACTGTATTTGGAATAATTATCCGTCGATTTTGCCAGTCTTTGATGACAGTATGTCTTAAAGTTATATCTTCAATAACTCCCCTGATACCATTTTCACTCTGACCAACTTTGACCCAGTCTCCTACTCTCACAGGTTTATATATGACCATGAAGATGCCTGCCACAAGATTTGAGAATGCCTGTTGAGATGCAAAACCTATGATTATCGCAATAATTCCTGCTCCTGCGAATAAAGAAACCGCAAGAGTTCTGAGAGACTCAATGAGATATATTGCGACGCCAAATCCTATTGTATAAATTATAAGAGTAATGAAGTGCTTCAGAAAATTAAATTGAGTCTTGTCAATCTGCAGTTTTCGAGTTGACTTTTCAAAGAAATTCTTCAGAAACATTCGTATAATTCTATCCGTAAAGATTGTTAGAAGAATAACAAGCAGAACCAAGCCTATTTGAAGGGAACTATTTACTACAATATCCTTAATCTGGTCAATATTGGAATTTATAAAGCCTTCTATATTCATCTTACCCTCTTTTTCAGGCTAATTATCGCCTTTGTCCAATATGTCTGCTGTTTATATACTTAAATATTCCTATAGTGAATATTATTGTGACGATAGAGATGTATTGCCAGATTGTAAGGTACCAGAACCTTGGATCATCCCTGAAAAAATCTACCAAAAACCGGAGTATGGAATATCCAATAACAAATAAAAAAAAAACATCACCTTTTTTATGCTTCCGGGTTGAAATTAGATATAATACAGCCAGCAGCAGAAAATGAGATAATGAAGCATAAATCTGATATGGATGTCTGCATAGGGAGCTCACTCTTTCGAAAACAACACACCAAGGAACATTGGACACTGTACCTAGCAGTTCGCTGTTAACATAGTTTGCAATCCTTCCGATCCCAAGCGCAAGTGCTGCTGGCATAACAACATAGTCAGCTAGTTTCCACCAGTCCTTTCCATATTTTTTTGTATAATATATAGTGCTGACGACAATTCCTACAAGCCCACCAAAAAAAGACATCCCACCATGCCATATCATGAAGAGTTCAAGTGGGTTGCTTAGCAATACAATCGGGCTGCTGAATACAAAATGGAATATCCTTGCACCGACAAGCATACCAATGAAAATATAAAACAGCATATCAAGAATCTCATCTTTTGTCATCTTGACATTATCCTTGTTTTTTAACAGAAAATAGTAAGACAAAAGAAAACCAAAAATATAGACTAATCCATACCATCTGATCTCCAGAGGACCGAGACTCAATATTGTCGGGTTGATATTGTTGATTATCATCTAAGAACTGCACAACAGTTATCGTATAAAATACTTGCTACAATATCCTGACATGCCCGCTTCCTGATACAATATACTTTGTGGTTGTCAATGCTTTCAATGCCATTGGGCCACGCGCATGCAATTTTTGTGTACTGATGCCAATTTCTGCTCCAAAACCAAACTCTCCTCCGTCAGTAAACCTAGTTGAAGCATTAGAATACACAACAGCCGCATCAACAAGATTTTGAAATAACCTGATGCGCCCTTCATCATTTGAGATGATGCATTCAGAGTGTTTTGTACCATACTTATTGATATGCTGGATGGCATCATTAATACCATCAACCACCTTAACAGCTAATATTAAGTCAAGGAATTCAGTGGCATAATCATCTTCTGAAGCAGCCTTACAGGGAATCAGACTCTTTGTAATCTTACAGCCTCGCAGTTCAACATCCTTCATTTTTTCCTTAAGTCTAGGGAGAAATACCTCTGCAATTGATCTATGGACAAGTGCAGTTTCTATGGCATTACAGACAGAAGGGCGCTGGACCTTAGCGTTTCTTATTATTTGAAGTGCTGACTCAAAATCATTTCCCGCTTCAGTGCCTTTTCCTTTTTGATTCATTAAATACTTATCAACAAAAATGTGGCAGTTCCCTTCACCCGTTTCAATTACAGGAACAATTGAATTTTCTTTAACATATTTTATCAGTTTACGGCCCCCCCTTGGAATAATGAGATCAATTACATCAGTACGCTTAAGCATATCTGATGCCTCTTTACGATCTTCGAGCAAAATAAATGAATTTACAATCGGACAAACATCACTCATTATCTTTATAATGGCCTTGTTAGTATTAATAGCTTCATTCCCTCCTTTTAATATTGCAGATGAAGAACTCTTAAAACACAGAGCACATACATCCACAGTAACATTTGGTCTAGATTCATAAATAACGCCTATGACACCAAAGCCGACTCGCTTTTCAAGAATTCTAAGTCCATTATCTAGAACCTTCTCAGAAACAATCTCATCGACATAATCCTTAAGAATCGCAATTTCTCGAAGTGAATTCACAAATGCATCAATCCGTGAATCATTTAATTTTAACCTATCAATGAGTGCTTCAGATAAATCCTGATTATTCTTAAGGTCTTTCTTATTCTCGCTCAGAATTATTCTTCTGTGCGAATCAAGAGCATCTGCAAAATGAAGTATTACTTGATTCTTCTCTTGCCTCGAAAGAGAACCAATCTCTAGGGAAGCCCTTTTAGCCAGTAAAAATTTGTCACTAATCTCTATCATCTTTAACATCCAATTCACAAGTGCTCATACCATTGCCCACTCCTGTGCTTATATCTGTGATCACACCCTTGCTAATATCACAACACTTTTTGCCAGTATAAATCAAAGCTTTCCCAATAATTTCATCCAATCCATTGTCAAGAACATTTAACCCTTGTTCAGTTGTTCCTCCTTTACATGCGACTTTTTTGATAATACTCTTATAACTATTACCATGACTTGATAGACCAAGAGCCCCTTTCATTGTCTGATTAACAATTCTTACTGCAAGTTCAGGTCCAATCCCGTTATTGATTAGATAATTATGAAAAATATCAAGTACCTTTGCCATATAAGCGATACCACTACCACTTGATGCAGTCATAAGATTGATATCATCTTCCTTACATGGCTCAGCAACACCTATCACATTCAATACTTCATGTATTAGCTTGATATCTTTTTTATTGCACTTGGAGCCTGCTGTATAAACAGTACAACCTTCATCAATACTGACCGCAATGTTGGACATCGCGCGGACAATTCTACCATCAAATACTTCTTCATACTGATCGATTCTCAGACCTGCTGCAAAACTTATGACCATTCCTTTGAATGACTTAATATTAGATAAAATATCCAGTACTATCGAAGGCTTAACAGCAAGCATTATGATATCAACAGACCGATTAGCAGCTTGAATTGAATCGTATATCTTCTTACCTCTGTAGTTACCCTCAGTTCTGCTGCTAAAAATTAATTTGTATTTATCCATAAGGCCATCCGCAAGGCTTTTGCCAAAGCCTCCCATCCCCACAATTTCTATCACATTTGACTCCATTTTTCTCACCTATTCTTAAACTCCATCAATGCAGAGTATAGTACCATAATCCATCCCTGAGATAATCTTATTGATGATGTCCTTCTCACTCCCTCTGGCTACAACTGTTATAGTATTTGATCTGGACGCAATCTTAGCTGACAACAGTTTTGATGAAATACCTCCAGTTCCTTCCTGTGAAGAACAGCCTACCTTAATCTCATTAACTTCAGCATCCGCCTTAGTTATATATTTAATCCGATCTTCATTGGATAGGTTCTTGTATATTCCATTCACATCAGTTAGAAGGATCTGCATATTGGCGCCAATAGCAGCACAAATATTCCCTGATAATATGTCGTTATCACCAAAAGAAATCTCTTCTGTACACACACTGTCGTTCTCATTTATGATTGGTATGATTGACATACCTAATAATCTCTCAATTAAAGATCTCACCATCACCCTCTTTTCAGCATTGTTGAGATCACTATTCGTCAATAATAGCTGTGCGGTCTGCATTCCACTAAACGCCTTTCTGTATTCTTCCATTAACAAACACTGGCCGACAGCAGCGGACGCCTGATTCAATATTAGATCAGAGGACCGTTTCAGTCCTAAAACGCTATTTCCAAGACCAATTGCGCCGCTGGATACAATGACAAACTCTCTATCTAATCTCTTGATATCCTGCACAATATTGCTCATGTTATACTTATTGACTGACCCAACTGAATCTACAACTGTGCTCGTGCCGAGCTTCACAACGATTCTTTTTGCGTATTCAAATTGACTCCTAACAAGGAAAACAACCACCTGTCATAGTAATAACCTCCAAGAAAAATATGACTATTAAAAACCCGGGTGCTCAAATGGTCCGCATTGATAATAATCTTTCATAAGGTATTATAGGTATTCATAATATATAAATCTTTGGCGTCCTGGTTTTGGTATACTAATTAGTATATCAATATCAAAATAGTTACTAAAATAATAACATTTATATATTAGTCTATTTAATTCTGAATATCAGAAATAAAATTTGAAATACAATTTTATTTTCGTAATTTGCATTAATTAATTCAAAAATTAAGTAAATTCGTACGAAAAACTAAAAATATAGTTAAGATTCAGATATTTAATTAGAAAATCTAATTATTTTTCTGAATTTCAGAAATAATGAAAAAGTACCCAAAAATTGTCCAAATTGATGGAAGGGGACAAATTGTCATCCCAAAAGACATTCGTTCAGAGTTAGGGATAGATGAAGGTAGCGGATTCTACGTATATTCAATTGAAAAAGAAGGTATTCTACTTAAAAAAATTGATACTCCGGAGCTCTCTGAACACAGAAGAATTGTCGATGAGATAGAAGAGAAGTCAGACAGAATAGATGTGGATAAGAAAAATCTCAAGAAATCGATAGAGAATTACAAGAGAACAAAAAAGGGGAATCTGGACGTGATTTGAAATGAAAGATATAATAAAAGTGTTTGAAAAAAGGAAACAGGATCTCATAAACACGCTCCGTAATTATAGTAGTACTTTGGAACCTGCAAAACAACACCAATTATTTGGGGCAATTAACGAGATTGATGTCTTTCTCAATACACTTTATTATTATGAAGAACAAAGAGTCGCGAAACCTCAGCAAGATGGTTTTGCTAATATTGACCGAAACATGGATGAAAGAATAGTATGATTCAAAAGAATAAAAATGGACAACTGAAGCTGATTGCCATAAGTGTAGCTATCCTGCTAGTGACAATGGCATTAATATATGCAGCAGTTACTAATCAGGCTTCATATGTCACCCCATCATTTGCAAATGTATCAGACACGGTCTCAGCAACTGTAACCTGGGATGGCGGTGATTCTCTGGCACTTTACGTATGTGAAGATGCGAGCTGTTCAAGTTGTAGTTATGCAACCGATACAGAATGTTTATGTCATGACACTTCAGCAGCTGTTGGTTCAAGCAGTTGTGATATTGAAGTTCAGGATAGCTGGGGATCCTCATTTACATATTACTACACATTATATAATTCAACTGGTGGTAAATTGGCCGGACCTTCAATGGGTGCTGCAATCACAATTAACCAAAGGCCATATGCTACAGATACGTACATATTACCAACTGGAGCAAATGCTACCAATACACTTAGTTGTAATTATACTTATTATGACCCCGACTCAGACACAGAGACTACTGGAGATGCCAATTACATCTGGTATCACAGATCAAACACAGGAAGCGCTTGGACTACGTATACTGGTTGTGACGCAACTATAGCAGACAGTGACAGTTGTGGTATTAATTTTGATATGAATCATGAAATCATGTGTGCGGTTGCTGTAACTGATGAACATTTCCTAAATTCAAGTACTCATCTCAATTCCTCACCAATAGTAATTGGGGGTAACCATGTCCCAAATATCATCTCATTTGTTAATACAACATATTCTAATTTAACCAATAGGATTAATGTTGGAGACACACTGCAAATAGATTTGCAATGGAACGACTCAGTAGATCTTAATGAACAAGTCCATGCCGTCATGTGCAATCTGACTGGCATCACAGCTGGAGGTTGTGCTGCTGCAGCTAGATTAATGGAAAATACAAGCCTGACGACTAGTAGTAGCATCACAATAAACTATATAGTAACTGATTACGATTTGACTAATCAGGATTATTTTGTAGCTGTTTGTGATGATGAAGGAGAATGTTCAGATGAAGTCACTACATCTTATTATGTGAATCATTATCCGACAATTACTGAAGCTGAATTGAAAGGCGACCGAACTGACTCGACTAACACTACAACTGACTCAGCAAACTTATTTTGCAATGTATCTGGTCTAATTGACAAGGACAGTGTTCCTCCCTATTTAGATAATGCAGATAACATAACATTCTGGCAGTTGAACAGAAGTGGAGTTGTTACAACTTATTATGCACCAAACGAAGCCATGATGACTCATGGAAATACTCTAGTCAGAGATCAGTGGAGATGTATTATACAAACATACGATAACCACTCTGGAGGATCCTATAATATTCAGAATTACACTTCTAACTGGCTACTAATATCATCTGATTTTGGTGAAGGAAGACAACCAAATATTACTGGGATATGGGATTCCTCAACTAAGGATCATCCAACAAACGTTGGTGATCAGGTTGAGTTTAAGATATCATGGCTTGATGCTGATAGTACAGAGTTCAGTGTTTACATATGCAACACCAGTTCAATACAAAGTACAGGATGTGAACAATACATATTTAATGAGAGTCGCGATGTAACCAAGACAGAAAGCGGAGAGGTTAATGTGTCATTTTATCATACAATGACAGACAGCTTCATAAATGATCCAAATACAAATGAAACAGGATATTGGGTAACAGTTTGTGATCACACAGGCGGAATTGGAGGAGATTGGCTATGCTCAAATTACTTCCCATGGGGAGATACTAATACACCAATGGGAAATGTTTCCATCAACCACCCCCCACATATGACTCTGGTCAATCTAACAGCAGAGAACGGATCAATAATTGCAGATACAAATACAAACCTTTACTGTGATAATCTTTGGACTGACACTGAGTTTGATTACTTTGGATATGGAACGACTATTATCTATAAATGGTACCATAATAGGACCGGAATGTTCCAGCAGTCGCTACCATTCTCGTCTCAATACCTAGCGAACGGAAACACAGAAATCAATGACTCTTGGATTTGTGAGGCAACACCATATGACGGTTACACATTAGGGGAACCAGTCAATAGTTCTCCTCTTATGGTCCTCCCTCCATACAGCTGGAGAGTACCAAATATTACACTTGTCCAAGATTCATCATCTTATACAAACCCAACAAATGTTGGGGATTATGTTTATTTTAATGTCTCTTGGTCAGACTATGACTCCAATAAAATGATCGTATACATCTGTAATACGTCATCGATCGATCGAAGCGGATGTATGGATGGAGCATTTTATCAAGCAGATGCATTCTCAACTGATAACCCTATTGTTGCCCAATATCAAGTTAAACAAACTGACAACGGCGAAATGAATTATTATGTCAAAGTCTGTGATGACACTTCTGGAATTGGAGGGGGACAGTGGATATGCTCTGATATCTATAATATCAGCACAGCTCTCTTTAATGAATCAGGAAACATAAGCGTAAATCACCTGCCTGAGGTGTATGAAGCAGAACTAGTGCCAATGAATACAGCATCATTTGAAGACGATACACATTTATACTGTCTTGCGAATGCCACAGACGCAAACGCAACCAATGGCTGGGATGAAATATATGACCAAGACTCGATATCATATTCATATAAATGGTATTATAACAGATCTGGTACATTTAGTTTATACAGTGCTCCAAGCCATGATATCCTTACAAACTACAACACTTGGCCAGGAGACTATTGGATATGTGAAATAACACCATATGATGGTTATGCCTATGGAGAGCCAATAAACACTTCGCATACATACATAGAAAGATCATCATCATACGGTGTTCCAAATATATTATCTGTTACTGACGATGCACCATCCATGTCCTGGCCGGCAGTTGCTGGAGATACAGTTAACTTCTTGGTAAGATGGAATGACACGGATTCGTCAAATGTGAAATTATACATCTGTGAAGACACATATATCAATAAAACAGGATGTACCAATAAGACATTATATCAAAGTACAGGTTGGGAATCAGCACAGACAATCAGTGCTTCTTACACCTTCTCTGAATCAGATTCTGGGACATATAGATACTCTGTCATGGTATGTGATGATACTGGTGGAGCAGGAGGAGACTGGAAATGTTCAAATATATTCCAAAGTGATGCAGACTTTGTAGTTAAACATAAGCCCAATGTTACTATGCTTAATCTTACGGGAATATATGGAAATCTTACTGATAGGGATAATCTAGTCTGCAATTTTACAATAAATGATTCAGATAACGATACTGAAGGCTACGCTGATGTGGCATGGTATCGGAAAAGGTCTGGTGAGTCAGGATTCTCTAACTATTTTTCGTTTTCCACATCAGTAAATCTTACCGATGGGACTGAAAATACTGAAGCCTACCTCACACACGGCAATCTTAATGCAGGAGATGAATGGTACTGTTCCGTTACACCAAGAGATATATACCACACAGGAGCTACACAAACATCAGACACTGTCAGTATCATAGCGTACCCTGGCCCAGGAACACCAAAAACTGAAATCCTTTCTTTTAATCTTGTGAATAATGAATCAAATCCAATCAATGTCGGGACTCCCTTACCAATCACTTTAGAATGGCTGGATCAGGATTCTGTTAATGTAAGGGCCATAGCATGCAAAGGTCCAAACATGGACATCACTGGTTGCATAGATGAGAGCGTCTATGAAACAGGTATAGGGTATTACACTACTGATAATCCTCTAACATTTACATATACTCCAGACTATTGGGACTCTACGGATCAAGATATATATTTCATGCTATGTGACGATTCAGAGACCGTTGATAACTGTTCAGTTATCAATACGACTAGTGTATTCGTCAACCACCAGCCAATGGCTGAGAATGTAACAGCTCTAGCATATGATGAAAATTATGTTAAAGACAACTTAGGGAAAATCAACAGTTCATCATACATTTACTGCAACTTCAGTTACAACCCACATAACCACACTAATCTCACATTCATAGATGATTCAATACTTGAAAATGACAATGTCAGCAATGCTGAAATATATTATAAATGGTTCATCAAAGATGAAGGAATGGGCGATTACGCGGAAATAGATGGACAAACCAGCCAATATCTGTCAAACAACGAATCATATATCTTTGATCACCATGACCACATAATCTGTGCTGTGTCAACTAAAGACAAATTTGGACTGCACGATGTCACATATAGAAATTCATCTGAAGTATGGATCAATAATTCACCACCGATAATAGTCGCAAATATTACACCAATATATCCAAATGCCAGCCAGGATCTCGTATGCCACATTAATGTGACTGACTATGATCAAGACAGTGTAAACATAAGCTATGTATGGCGAAATCAGAATGATAGTGGTATATTTGATCCTCCAACATATATTGATACCCTATATGCATCAAAGACCCATGTTGATGATAATGTCTACTGCCAGTTAAATATTACTGATGGTTATTACAATGTATCTTATGATTCAACCAATGTAACTGTAGGCAGAATAACAGATTACCAGGAAATATTTGCTACTGAATCACCAAACATCACTTGGTATAATCTAAATCCAAACATCACCTATATCGGTGCAATGATTAATTTTAGTGCAAATTGGTCAGATTCAAATCAGGTAAGATATGGTGGAACTGGCGAAAATGCTACGATGTATGTATGTAATACCTCAAATATAGACCAGCATGGATGTATTGATGGAACATATATGTATTGCTACAATTACAGTACGGATGCAATTACCATAACCTGTAGTGCTCCAGTACCTGATATTAACAGTACAAATCACAATTATTTCATTAGAGTATGTGATCTGGATGGGAATTGTTCACAGGTAGTAACTGGAAGTTTTGTTGTAAATAATAGACCCTTTGCTCAGAATGTTGAAGTATATCCAGAGGATCCAACAGTATTTGATGAGCTTACCTGCGAATATGATTATTACGATCCTGATGGAGATGTTGAGGATGAGCCAAGCCATATTGTTATCTGGGAAAAATTCAACTCATCATCTGAATGGTCACAGTTAGTAAATTACACTGGTGACGATACTAGTCTCAAATATAACGATACTGCTGTTACTCACAGAGCAAATGACACAATAAGATGTACTATCAAAGTGTTTGACAATAATACTCTGCCTTCCAGTGGATTTACTCCATCATCAAACAGGACAATACTAAATACACTGCCAGTAATATTGGATGTAACATCTCCTGTTTCAGGAGGATCCTATAGCACTTCTATGCTGTTAAACTGGTCAGGAATCGATTATGATAATAACACAGTCAATTACAGCATATATTACTCCAACGACTCAGGTGTGAACTGGCATTATATCAATAGCACACTCAATCAAACGACATATATCTTGAATATTACTGATTACAATCCTACATTTTACGACTTTAGTATTAGGCCATCAGATTTTAATGGGAGTGGTGAGCCATACAATATAGAAGGCATATCAATCTTATCATGCAGCCCCCCTCAAACAGGAGATTGGATTATCCAAGGAAGTGTATATTGTCTTAACAAGGAAATATCAAACAATATAATATTGTTGAACGGATCAGATGTAATATTTAAACAATTGAATCTCACCGGAACAGTCACAATTTATGATAACACCTCTGTGAACATATCCAATAGTAACATCACAGAACTTGTATTCAGATCAAGTGGAAATATTTCAATTGAAGATTTTACAAAAGAATCAGATCTTGTTGCAACAACCAATGGTCTCTACACAGTTAGTGCATCTAATTCATATATCTCAAATTCCAAGGTTATTATTGAAGATTACGGTACAGCTTTAATATCAAATTCGATTATTCAACAGGCTCACCTGCATGATAATTCATTTACCAGACTAGAATCAACCTGGATAAATAAAACAAATATTACAGAAGATTCTACACTTCATGGAATTGAGAATGCAACATTGTATAGAATAACAAATATTGGCTCAGGTTCTGGAAGTGATGTAAAAATTACTGGAAAAATAAACATAACTGTTGAATCATTTCAGTTTACATCTGGATCTACACTCACAAAGGAAATTGAGATCCATCCTCTTGCAGGACAGAAATTCTTGATTGAAGGCTTGGACTATTTTGTGTTGGATGAAACAGATAGCACAATAGAACAGGGAACGACAGGCCAATCTGGTATTGCTATAGTAAACCTCACTTTGGATGATCAGACGTTCAAGATAAGACTTGATGATACAAACACAATGTCAGTTAATGCTTCATCTGACTATCTTGTAGAGTTCCCAATAAGTAGTCTAAATTGTACGGATGAGAATGGCTGGATAATAGACACTCCAGTGGTCTGTTCAAATATGAAGCTTGACTCAAATTCAATCAAGCTGCTTAGTTCAATGTACTTATTTAATGTTGACTTAGTAGCAAACCTAACGATTAATACAACACAGAGTCTGCAGGCCAGCAATGTGACTGTCTCTCCATCATTATACCTCTATCAAGGTAGACTTATTGGCGACCAACTAACAATAAATGACCTTAAAGTAAAAGGAAATTCTGAACTGATCGGAATCAATCAGACACAGGTCGGGGTGATTGATATGATACAGTCAGAATTAAATATCTCTGGATACCTCAAATTTGATGATGTTACCTTTGATGTACACTCAACCATACATAGATCTTTCCCACTAGCATTTGAGAATTCTTCTGAGCGGATTGCCGGAGCTCAAGTAAGCGTTACAGGTGATGCCGTCGAAGATCAAACGACCACAGACGCAGATGGTTTTGCAGATATCACTGCTGATTTCACTTCAGAGAATATGTACCTTTCAAAGAATGTTGAAGTAGATGGTAAAATATCAGGATTTGTAAATCTCTACAATAATACATTCAGTGACAAAATACTAATCAAATATACTAATTTGGATAGCATATTTAATATCGCTGCTGATTATGACCTTATTTTAGAACATATAATTGGGAATTCCACAGTTCTTAGACAAACAATGATGGATGGCGTACTCTCCGCGAGTCTACCTATAAGGAATTATGACATAATTATATCAGACTCAGATGAAAGTTTCAGATCACAATTGCGAGAACTTCCCGTAAATGAAATTCAATATATAGAATCCAATGTAATAAGTGCAGCAGAAGTCAACAACCCAAGTTATGCAATCGGAAGCGGTCAAAGATTTGATGTAAGAGATGCAGTTGCATTTAGAACGAATAGGACAGGATATAATCTAATCGGTTTCAATGAAAGTCTTGTGACTTCAAATGCACACATAATGATATACAGATTTGATTACAATTTCACCAACAAATCAATCATATGGGAGAATAAAGAAGAATATACTCCATTATTTCTCAAAATTATCGATGGATATGCATATATTAACATCACTTCAGTAAACACAGATTCCGTATATATACTATGTGAAGATACAAAGCTTGGCACTGGCAGTTCACCCTTAATAATGAAAGGCAGCTCACCATTGGTAATGAAAGGCAGTTCTCCATTAGTAATGAAAGGTGGCACAAGTGGATATATTGATAAAGATGATGATGAGCCAGATGAGTCGGTCAAGATTACAACACAAAGGAAAGGAGATATCGTCACAAAGACCTATAATTTCATATCCCTAGGTCAACCACTTATCATGAATCTTGAAGAATATGGCTTAACTGTAAGAAGTATCAGGATAGAAGTTGAAGAAACTCAGTATGATGTTTCACTGACCTTTGAGCCAGTACCTATTCAGAATGTTGTTAATCCGTACGATGGAGTAGTTCATTCGTACTATAAGATCACACCAACATTTGATGAAATCAAACAAGCATCGATAAGATTCTGGTTGCCTTATGAATGGTTATCAAAACAGAACGCAACAGAAGATGACATAGTCCTTATGCACTATAATGAGAATATGAACGAATGGGATGAGACCTTTACTTATAATACTAAAATCTCAGAAGGCAAGTATTATTTTACCTCAGATCTAAATCATTTTTCACTCTTTGCCATAGCTCTTAGAGTAAAAGAAGCTCCAGAACCAACACCTCCAAAAGAGGTAACTCATTTTATACAAAACACTACGATAGTCAATAACACCACTGAAACTGTGATTGATTCAAAAACGGATCCTATTTATTATGTAATTATAATCATAATAATGATTATCCTGGTATTAGTGGGTGTTTTATTATTCTGGGAAGAAGGAAGAATATTACTCACAGAAAACAGCATAATTAAAAATCTCTTATCTAAGAATGAAGGAGACAAAATTCCTGATCTGGACACTAAATCAATCCAGAAACAAGATTCAAAAACACAGAGTATGAATTCATCACAGAAACAACCAAATGTTGCCCCTTCACAGAAAGATGCACACTCTGCCCAACAAAAGTCATCTCAACAGGAAAAAGATCCTAACAAGTCTCACAATAATTATTCTAAGGAACAGCAAAGAATGTACGATCTTATGAGTAAAAATCCATATTATAAGCATGGACAAAATGGCATATATGACAAAAATAACCCAACTTCAGGAAAATATTCTGACAAAGTAAATATGCTCACAAAAACTGAGAAGTATCATAAGTTAGCAGATAATCTCGTCCATTTTGTCAAAAAAGAGATCAGCAAAGGGAAGTCTAAAAACCAGATAAGAAAAGAATTGATCGATAACGACTGGCCCATATTCATAATAGATGATGTCATGAATAACCATTTTGACAAGAAAACACACTCAGGAAAATATGATGAAAAGAAAATTAAGCTCACAAGAACCGAGAAGTATCAAAAATTAGCAGATAATCTCATTCATTTTGTCAAAAAAGAGATCAGCAAAGGGAAGTCTAAAAACCAGATAAGAAAAGAATTGATCGATAACGACTGGCCCATTTTCATAATAGATGATGTCATGAAAATCGATAATCATAAAATTCACAGAAATCCAGAAGATCAAATAACACATCCACACAAAGACTCGAAAAACACTGAGTCAAGAAAAGAAAAGATTAACCTTGTTGTACAAGAAATAGAAAAGTACATCAAAAGAAATCTTGGGAAGAAATCACACTCATCTATCAGAAATAGCCTAACTGAAGCAGGGTGGCCACCCTCGCTTATTGATAGGGCATTTTCAAAGTATAAATAGATGTAATCGTCGGGTAAAGCTTGTTTAAATTAGATTTCAGTAGATTAACAAACGGACAGGAAAAAGATGGACAAAATGAACAATAAAGGTGCATACGGCAGAAATGTATTGACTATGCTTATCCTATCCCTAGTACTTATTCTCAGTTTTGTAATGGGAGTCCCGACCTCCACAACACCAAGTACAAATGTTTCTATTATAAATCCCGACGAAGATATTAAATTTAGTGTGTCATTTACTACTGAAGCAACAGAACCACAGTCACTTTTTGTTTGTAGGGATAGTTCATGCACAAGTTGTTCAGATACAGAGACTTCTGGTTGTCTCTGCACAGATGTCATTGGAACATCACCTCGTGACTGTGTATATACTGGAACAACTGAAGACCCGTCATCTAACAATTGGTATTACCGAATGAAAAACTCAACAGACTCTTGGACTGACATATTATCTGGTGGTTCTTTCACAGTTAACCACCCACCTTATGCAACTAGTGTTGCAGTAACTCCAACATCAGTAACAAACGCATCCACTCTCACTTGTGGGTACACATATGGTGATCCTGAGTCCCATTCAGAAGATGGAAGCCTGACAGAATATACTTGGTATTGGGATCCCGATGGACCCGGACCACTGGGTAATTTAACTTACACATCGTTTGATAGCACTGTAGTCCACCAAGAAGTCCCATTTAACGTTGATGATTATGTTTTTTGTGGTGTTGTGGTTTACGATGATTACCAATACACAAATAATACAGTCTACACATCTGGTCCTGTTACAATCGAAGGAAATCACCCAATTAATATAATTTCAGTAACAGATAACTCAAATAGTTCCTTACCGACAAATGAAGGGTCAGATGTTACCTTTGAAGTAGCGTGGAACGACAGCGACTCTAGTGAGATTGCAGAAATGATCGTATGTTCATCAAACATTCATCAGAACAAACAATGTGTGGAAAAGACATTTTGCAATGTATCACAACAAACAAGCTCACCTATGTCATGCAGCTACACAGTTGAGGCATCTGATAATGAAATAAGCACATATTATGTGATAATATTTGATAATGGTTCATCTGACTCTATGCAAGGTGATAATTTTTATGTGAACCACAAACCTACAGTATCATATTTGGAGGATCTGACAAGTGACATACCCACTGGAGATGGTGCATACAATTATACTGATTCAGCTAATCTGTATTGTAATGTGACTGGCACATATGACCAAAATGGAGATGATGTATCGTATACAATCCTTTGGGAAGTTAACAGGTCAGGAATAACTTATAATTATAGTATGGCTAATACCAGCGTAATGACTCATGGTAATACCATACCAGGAGACTTCTGGAGATGTACAATCACTGCAAAGGATTATAATGTCACTGGAAACCCCGTATCAACTACATGGGCCTTAATTAGTTATGATGATGGCTATGGGTACACAAATCCTTTCCTAATAAACTATTCGACTGATGCTAACATAACAAATCCAGTTAATGTTGGTGATTTTGTGACTTTCACTATCAATTGGGATGATCTATCAATGGATCCAGATGAAGTATCAATTTATATATGTAATTCGTCCCGCATCGAGAAATCGGGTTGTGTTGAAAAGATATTCAATGAGAGCCGGACAATAACATCAAAGAGCGTGTCTGTAAAATATCAAGCGCTTGAATCAGACTTAAATGAGAATCATGAGATTGGATATTGGATCTCAATTTGTAACCACAGGGGTGGAACTGGAGGTGATTGGTCATGCAGCAACTTCAACACCGAGTTACCCTCTGAACCTATGGGCAAGTTCTCAGTAAACCATCTGCCCAAAGTAGATTCAATAATTCTCGTACCAGAAACTGAAGCTGACAATGAGACCAATTTGGTCTGTTCGGTTTCAGCCAGCGATAACGCAAACGATTACTACAAAGATTTGAACATATCATATGAATGGTATAGAGACCAGGGCTCTGGATTTAGTTTATATTATACTACCAATACAAGCAATACACTAACTCATGCCAATACACATAATTTAGATGTATGGAAATGTAAAGCCACGCCTTTCGATGGATACACGCTTGGTAACAGCATTGAGTCAAATCACGTTACAATAATAGGATACCCCTTTGAATTACCAATATTAAGTTCAATATTTGATGATTCTGATACTCTAAATAGGACATTACCAGCAAACTATATCAGTTTTGAAATGGACTGGTTCCATGGAAGAACTGGTGAACTAGTATATGGGTACATATGTAATTCATCTCGGATTGACGTTACGGGATGTATGGATTTTGAATATGCAAGAGCGCAAGGCACAGCTTCTCCTTTACAGTTGACATATTTAACTCAAGAAAGCAATACCGGTTCAACAACTTATTATGCTAAAATATGTGATTCATCAGGACAATGTACTAACACAACCACAGGAGATCTGTTTTTTAATCATAGAGGTAGAGTCTACAATGCTAATATTACGTCCAGTGGATCTGATTTCACTGAACTTGATAACCTATACTGTGACACAGATTATAGTGCGACTGATATTGATGGAGATACAGTAACAATTAGATATTTATGGTACAAATCAACTACTGGAACTGATTTATACTCTGGAGACTGGCTGAATAGCAATAAGGTAATTTATGAAGCAGACGATAATAATATACTTACTCATGGAATGATTTCTGACGGAGACTATTTGATGTGTGAAGCATACCCATATGATACTCATAACCTCTATATATCTGGAAGAACGCCAGAACAGAATAATTACTCTGTAGAAGGTTACAAGGATGGTCATTATTCAAGATCACAGATGATTTATGTTAGGTCTGTTGAACCAGCTCCCCCTGTTGTACATTCAATAAAAGATAATTCCAATTCAACGCAAAGACTCAGATATGGTGAGGAACTAAAGATTGAAATCAATTGGACAGATATCAACGGGGATGATATAATAGTATATGTATGCAATAGCACACAAATCTATCTGTCTGGTTGTTTTGGGAAGGAATATGCAAGAACTATCAGTGGAAGTTCTCCATTGACAATTTCTTATCCTTTAGAAATTAACGACTCTGGAAAGATGGATTATTATGTCTATATAATGGATGAAAATCTAAATTATTCAGGAACTTACCCAGGTAGCTTCTATGCTAATCACAATCCACAAATTGATGTGATAACTGTACTTTCTTCAGAAACATCATTCTCTAGCACATCAAATCTGGAGTGTTCAGTAAGTCAGACATATGATTTGGACCATGACCCTGTCTCTATTTATTATGGTTGGGAGACTAACCGGACGGGATCATTTTTGGATTATGGCACTATTAGTAGATACCTTACTCATGGGAATACCATGAAAGGAGATTACTGGAGATGTTATGGTATCCCGACAGACCAGTATTCTAACGGCACCAAGGTTTTTTCTCAGCCAGTATTGATAGTCTCAGAGTCTGAAACTGTAACCCTTGACCCAATTATCATGTCAATAACAGGACAAGGGCTAACTTTTGATAACCCTGTTAATGAAGACCAAGTATTTACTTATGCTCTTAACATTTCAGACAGTGATTCAACAGAAATAAAATACTATTTTTGTGATTCACCCAATATTGTAGAAAATGGATGCTTTGATAGTGAATATATTCATGATCATACAACTATTGTTCCTGGGCAAGTAAACAGTATAGTCGACTCATTCAGTGTTCAAAATTTAAACTCATCTGAAAATTATATTTGGGCTATGGCATGTGATGTTGAGCATCACTGTTCAGAAAATTATCCTACAAGTTTTTATGTTAACCATAAACCATATCCAGGAGATATTGAAATCTATAATCCTAATATTACTACAAATAATGTATTAACCTGCAATTATGAATACAGATCAGGAGACGTAGGTCTGCTTGACACAGAAGCCACAGATTATGCTCAGTATAAATGGTACGCTAAGCCACTAGATTCAGATTACACAATGATACCTGCGAATAACAAATCAATCACAACATCAGATTACAATATCTCAAGAAATACGTCTTTTATTTGCTCAGTTAAAGTCACTGACGTATTTGGTCTTTCTACTCCATATTTCACTAACTCAACCGAAATAACAATTGGAAATACTCAACCAAATATTTCCGTAACATTATATCCAGAATTCCCAGATCCAGAACAGGATTTAATATGCTACTATTCATTATCTGATCAGGACGGAGATCCGTTGGACCTATCAATCAAATGGTATAGGAATGGGCTATGGTTACAAGGTCCAACATCCGAAGTGCTCTATAGCTCATGGCTTAGTTCGGCAGGTGTAGAGATTGGAGACAACTTTACATGTGAGCTTACTGCATCAGATGGAGATGAAACTGTATCTGCAATGAGTAACCAAGTGACTCTAGTAGAGGACGCAAAAATGGCCAGAGATCTCAATGGACCAAATATTACTTCATTATACACACCAGAAGTGTATAACTATAATGGTACCTTGACAATCCAGATAGATTGGATAGATCCTCATCAAGCTGATGGAGAGATTGTTTCAGCGTTTGTATGTGATTTAGATATCATTACATCCAACGGATGTGCTGGTGACGCAGTGACAATATGTGAAGTGACTACCTCAAATGAGACTATCTCATGCACAGGAGAAAGCTGGACATCAGAAAACAATCATACATATTATGTTAAATTGTGCGATGACACAGGGTACTGCTCAGATATAATCTCAGATAGCTTTTATATGAATTATGCGCCTATCGCAAATAATGTACAAATATTCCCTTCAGAGCCAAATAACGATACCCTCCTTTTGTGTGATTTTGCTTACGAAGATGATGAACCTTGGTATGATAACCAATTCAAATGGTATAGGCGAGCAACACAACTTGACAGTTATTCGCTAATCTTAGGAGAGACAGATTCAAACCTTTCCAACTCTGATAATGTAGTATTTTATAACGGAGATCAAATAAAGTGTGCTGTTCTGGTTACTGATTCTTATGGTCTTAGTGATACTCAGTACAGGGAATCCGATCCTGTCCAGGTAAGTGACAATTCAACATTTACTTGCCCATCAATCTCAAGTAACCAGGTGATAACAGAATCTATGACCCTATGCTATATGGAGAGTTTTAACGCGACGAATATTACAATCACTGGTAACGATATCACAATTGAATGTAATGACTCAACTATCGTCTCAAATGAGATGGAGACTGGTCTAATAATTATTGACTCCGATAATGTTAATGTCACAAACTGCCACATAACAAACCAACATAATGGTGTACAAGTGATTGATTCTTCAAGAGTATCGATTGACTCAAATTACATATACAATAACTCAGATTATAACCTCATAAACAACTATGAAGGAAATATCTCTGCTGATATGGTCTATTGGGGCTATGACAATCAGGAAGAAATAAATGAAAAACTGTTTGATCATAATGACAACGATTCTTATGGATACATCCTTTATGATAATTATATTGATACATCTGGCCAGGTTATCTATGATCCACATGATGAAAATAAGACCGAATTTGTCTGTCCAAATGTGACGGATGCCATGGTTATTAGAAGTTCTTTTACGATGTGTGAGGATCAGGAGTACCATCTGACAAACGGCTTATTCATAAATGGTCGTGATATAATCCTCGATTGCAATGGTTCTACAATCGAGTATTCTGGTTCAGGAATTGGTTTGTATCTGTATGACAATAATAATGTCACAATTATTGACTGTAATATTAAGGGATATCAATACGGAATATATTTAATTTCGAATAATTCCAATATAAATATCAACAATAATACATTACAGAACAATACAGATTATAATATATTTAACTATCAGGATACTGATATTACCGCTAATTATAATTACTGGGGTTATGACAACCAAAGTGGAATTAACCAATATCTCTACGATTATTACGATAATGAATCGTCTGGCAGAATACTGTATACACATTATATTAACAGTTCAGGCCATGTTGTCTATGATCCACATGATGAAGTCCCTACAGGATATGGCGATACTTTTTCCGTAAGCGGGAGTTCACCACTGATAATGAAAGGAGGAAGCGGAG
The DNA here is from genome assembly GCA_021734865.1 of Candidatus Woesearchaeota archaeon. Lineage (GTDB taxonomy): Archaea > Nanobdellota > Nanobdellia > Woesearchaeales > JAIPIC01 > JAIPIC01. The sequence goes on from JAIPIC010000020.1 coordinate 22,023, forward strand.
GGTCTGCATTCATTGTAGCAATTGATAATAGTACCAATTCTCCTGAAATCAATACTGATATTGCCCAGAAAGATATAATTGAACCGTCTGATGATACTTCTGATCAAGAACAATATCTTTCGACCGAGCAGGCAGAAGAAATTTTATCCCAAGCTATTGACACCGAACAGAACAAATTTACTGGTGCTGTGATAGGTCTAAAGGACATCAACGTACATGTTGCAAACCTATTGGTTTTAACATTTATTGCATTAATATCAAGTTTCATTATAACATACAAATCTTCAATAAAAAAGAAAGTACAATCAACAAAAGACCAAGAAAAACTGTCAGATTATATTGAGCACATGATAAGGAACAGACATCCCCCAAGAACGATCTATGAAATACTCCTAAAGAACGGTTGGGACAAAAAAACTGCAAAACAACACATAATAAGCAAAATAAAAATGATAAAGGAAGGACAAAAATGAAAATCGCACTTGCTGAAGACAATCATGCATTCTTGATTAAAGATGAAACACAGGACTACCACTGTCAGTTTGGAACAATAAAAAAAGAAGACCTAGAAGACCATGGTAAGACTATTACGACCAACAAAGGCAAAGAACTATCAATTCTTAACCCAACATTCAGCGATCTATTTTGCAAGATCAAGAGAAGTGCCCAGATTATACCCTTAAAGGACATGGGATCAATTATCAGCAGGACCTTCATAAATAAACAATCTAAAGTAGTCGATGCAGGAGTAGGAAGCGCAGCTCTTTGCTGTTTCCTGGCATATTATGCTAAGAAGGTCATAAGCTGTGACATCAGAGAAGATCACATTTCAATAGGTAAGAAAAACAAGGAACTACTTGGATTGAAGAACCTTGAATTTAAACTTCATGATATATATGAAGGAATACCATCAAAGGAAATCGATCTATTGACACTTGATGTCCCTGAGCCATGGAAAGTGATTCCTCACGCAGAGACGACACTCAAAACAGGATCAATGATAGTGGCCTACTGTCCAACAGTACCGCAGGTAATGGATTATGTCAACGCACTTGAACACTCTGGCCGAATGATTCATACTGAAACCATTGAGATCATCGAAAGAGCATGGGAAGTAAAAGGACGAAAAGTGAGACCATTCTCAAGGATAATCGCCCATTCAGGGTTCTTAACATTTGCTAGAAAGGTTAATTGAGATCGTTTTAGGAACTGAATACCTATCTAAATAAAATATATACTTTTGTACTGCTAAAAGCAATAACATTAACCAAATAGGCATTACTAGAACATTATTAGAATGTAGGGAAATTGATATAATAGCCCATAACACCTGAAGATTATTCAAAAAATTATGAATTAAAGTTATAAATTCTTATCATACAGCTAATAGTACAATGACATACATAAAATCATTCCCAAGAACAAAAGACAGTACTACCCACTGGGTTGACATAAAGTTAGACGACAAAGAAGAGCAGAAAGTATCTGCAATTCACAGAAACCTCAATAAGAATCTGTATCAGCAGTGCTTGAAGGATGCAGCTGTAATACTGGAAAAGAGTGAAATGAAGGAATTCCAGACAAATATTGTGCAGATTGCTACGGCACTCTTCAATAAGAGATCCAGTCACTTGGTTTATTCCAAAGATTCATATTGTAGAGAAAAACTGGAAGCGTAGATTTTTATATTTTTATTTCTATTATTTCTTTTAATGGCAGATAACAAAAAAAAAAACAACCAAAACACTGAAAAAACCCCCGAAAAACCGGTGGAATATCCGATCTCAGATAACAAAAGTACAAAAGCCGAAAATAATATAGAAAAAAAGTTGAAATCACAAAAAAATAGCGTCAAAACAACTGTGCCAATTGAGAAACTGATTGAAGTAGAAGAACAGACTGTAGAAAAAACCTCAAAAGAAAAATCACAAAAAAAGCCAAAATCACAAAAAAAGAGTAGGAAAAAGAAGACAACTAAGACCGCTGAGAAGCCAGTGGAATTACCTGAACAAACTGTTGAGACTCCCTCAGCTGATGAAAAACAGAAAAATGGGGTCATGCAAAAAGCAAGCATCTTAATCTATGATTCCTGTAATTCCCTTGTAAGATTTGCAGTTCCAATAATAAAAAAGCCGATCGAAAAAGTATCTTACCAAATAAAAAGTAGTATCTCAAGACAAAAAAGTAGAATTGACCAAAAAAAAAATACCGCGAAAAAGACAAAAGAGGAGATTCTTGCAATGAAGGAATCTATCAATCAGGAGATCAGGGAAAAAGACGGTCCTGATAATATAGACTATGTTTATTCTTATTCCATACAAAAGGATGATTCTTTGCCAAAACAGACGATCATCGATGATGATCATGTATATCTTGAAAATGTTAACTGGGACAATTACGAAGACCAGCTAAAGAAACTCGATGATGAAATCAAAGACCTTTCAGATGAAGCAGATAAGAGAATTAGTGATATTTAGTTATTCCTACGACGCATCTTTGATATCAGACGTTCAAGTGTGTCGATCTTCTTCATAAGGGCAAGTTTTTCGCGGTCATTTGATTCTAGATTCTTCTGATGCCGAACTAACTCAAAGTCAGCAGCTTTAATCCCAGAAGAAATACTTTTAAACTTGGATATCTCAGTATTGAACTCCTTAATATTAATCTTAATATTGTTCATCTCATCCTTTAAGGTATTGTAAGAATCAAGCTCAATCTTAACTTTCTTAATGCTCTCCCTGAGTTCATCACGTAACTGGGTAAATATATCTTTAGGCATCTGTCTAGCGACTAAATTCAGATTGTTAACAGAATCGTTAACTCGCTTGACCACACCATCAACATCCTTGTCCATCTTTTTTAAATCATCAGAATACTGGTCTTGTGCCTTCTTATTCTGCACAACCTCACTGCGTAGTCCAATAATCTGCTCTTTAAGATCACTTATTTCTGAAGTTAGTTTTTCAGCCTGGACTCTATTCTCTGAGAATGACTTCTCCAATTCTTCAATCTGTTTTTGAAGACCCAAAATTCCTTTAATCTTATCAATCATCTCTCTAATCTCTTTTACTTTTTATACAAATTCCTAATGAAATCAGATCTAGTGATCAAACCAACATATTTTCCTTTGTTGTTGACCAGCACTAACCCAAAATATTTCAAAAATGAAGAAATTGCTGTATGAGGTGTTTCGGTCGACACAACCGGTGGAGGATCTGACATGACATCTTCAACATTTTTGTAATTCTTTCCATCAGAATTGACAAGTATCTCGACTAGTGACGACTCGGATATTAACCCAACAACATTCTTATTAAAGAAAACCGGCATCTGGCTGATTTCATATTTTTTCATTTTGAATATGGCTGATTTCAGACTATCTTTTGGTTTGACAGATAGTATTTTTTTATTCATCATCTCTTGTGCAGTCACTTTTACCTTATTTGATTCATTTTCAAGTGCTGCGAACAGTTTTTTACACTTAGTAAAAGACGGATCAATCATATTTGCTTCAATCTTTGCAATAAGTGACTGGCTGACTCCAGATTCATATGCCAACTGAGCTTGAGTCATACCAAGTTTCTTCCGAAGTTCCTTTATCTCTGAAATCTCATACATATAATCACCCCAAACCAAGACTTTCAATTAATCTCTCCTTATTGAAAGGTTCAATATCGTCATATTCCTGACCCATTCCCAAGAAAAGAATGGGTTTTTGAGTAACATAACTTACTGATATTGCTGTACCACCCTTCTCGTCGATATCCGCTTTTGATAGGATAATACCATCGACAGATACAGCATCATTGAATTTTGTTGATTGCTCTACACAATCATTTCCAGTAATACTTTCACCGACAAAAATCTTTAGGTCTGGATTAGCAACCCGATTGACTTTTTTAAGTTCATCCATCAGATTAACATTTGAATGAAGCCGGCCTGCTGTATCAATAAGAACAACATCACTATTTTTTGATTTGGCATAATTTATGGCATCAAATGCCACTGCAGCTGCATCGCTTCCATAATCATGCTTCATAAGTTTCACACCTATTTTGTCCGCATGCTTCTGGAGTTGTTCAATTGAAGCTGCCCTAAATGTATCCGAAGCACTTATAACAACAGACATCCCACTTGCTTTAAGGTAATGGGCTAACTTCGCAATTGTTGTAGTCTTGCCTGAACCATTTACACCGACAAACAATATTGTGAAGGGCTTATCAGACTTTTCTTTAATCATGCTTATCAAATCACTGTCCTGATCAAGGAACAGACTCTCAATACTTTCTCTTAATGTCTGGATGATTATCTTATTAATCATATTTCGGGGTAAAGGTTTGTCAACAATAACCTTTGATAGGTCTTCCTTGATTTTTTCAATTACCTCAATGGCAACATTGTTCTCAAGAAGAACAACTTCCAGCTCAAAGAACATTTCTTCAAATTTATCACTGGATAGCTTTTTTTTGGTAAAACTATCCCCTATCTTTGAGAACAGATTTTTTTGCTCTTCTATTTCTTCAACTTCCGGTTTTTGTTCGGGAATCTTGTCACCAATATCATCAGATAGACTTGGCTCACTGACCGTGGAAGTCTTGGATCTTGAGAAAACATTCTTCACTCGGTCAAAAAATCCTTTTGGTTTATCCAATGGAGCATTATCATTCGATTTATTGATAGAATCATCATTTTTAGTATTATCAATGATCTCATCGTCCACTGTAGATTCAGTAGCTTGAACCTCATTAACAGTAGATTCTTGCACACCATCAACCAAATCCTCTGACTTATCAGGAACCTCATTATCCATAGGGGGTTCTGTTTTATGAATCGGCTCATCATTCTTTTCTTCTTCCTGATCAGGTGTTTTTAATACTTCATCAGACCCATCTGACGCAAAATCTTTTTCTTCGGCCTTATAGTCCACAACTTCAGGCGTGTCTGTTGGTTGATCGTCTTTATGATCTGCAATCTTAGGTTGTTCAATACCATCTGTTTGTTCAACCTCTTTAATCTTCTCTTCGTCTATTTGATCTGCGTCTTCTTCTTGCTTTTCCTGAGTAGACTCATCCTCTTCTTTCTTTACTTCAGTCTTCTCTTTATCTATCTGGTCTGTGTCTTTTTCTTGCTTTTCCTGAGTAGACTCATCCTCTTCTTTCTTTACTTCAGCCTTCTCTTTATCTATTTGATCTGCGTCTTCTTTTGGCAGTTCTACATCTGTTGGTTTTTCCTCTTTTACATCTTCAAGAGGCTTAGGTTCCTCAACTTCTTTTGCAACACCTTTTGTAAAATGGTTAATCGCATTAGAAAGTTTTTCCTTTAGAAACTTGAACATTTTACACCTGTTCTTCTATTTCTCTGGCTTTTTCTTGGATTTTCATAATAGAAGCAGCAATTTTGTCTCTTAATTCCATTATTTCCCTAAGATGTTTAGCCAGGAGTTCTCGGCTGTCACCAATGCTTTTTTCAACAGCAACACCGCTTCCAACATTTACAATAAGCTTAAGATTATCATCTACTTTGGCCTTAGCAAAAATACCATTACTTATTGGAAATAGAATTTCTGATCCATTTTCCAATTTTGCATACTCTTTCAGGCTCTCATCGACCATCATAATCTCCTGACATTGATTTTCAACTTCAGATAGCTGCTGTTTCATCTTTTTCGAATGTTGAGCAAGTTCCCTAAGTTTCATTATTCTGTTAGTATCCGTTTTATCCATTTTCAAACTCAGTTATTTTTTGATTAACACCAGATAATTTAGTACTCATTTCAGAGAACATATCGCTTATTGACAGATTTTTATGATGTCTTCTCATAGCTTCTCCCACAATGTAGCCTAGTGGAAGAACAACCATTTTTTTGATTTTCTTTTCCTTAGGTATATATACAGAGTTGGTCACAACAATCTCTTTAATTGGAGCTTTTTTCATTCTGTCAATACATGGAGGACTTAATACACCATGTGTTGCAGCAACATATACATCTTTAGCGCCTCTTTCTTTGATTGCATCCACTGATGCGACAATTGTGCCGCCCGTATCTATAATGTCATCAAAAATGATTGCACTTTTTCCCTTAACATTACCAATTATATCAATGATCTCTGCAACATTATGTTTAGGTCTTTTCTTATGCAGAATGGCAAAACCACATCCTAAGATATCAGCAAATTTTCTTGTTTTATAAGCAGATCCTGCATCTGGAGCGACTACAATCATATCTTTAATATTCCTTTCCTTGAAATAATTCGCAAATGTATAAAATGCTGTCAAATGTGTATGTGGGATATTAAAGAAACCCTGAATTTGTGGGGAATGAAGATCAATCGTGATAATACTATTAACACCAGCAGCTGAAATTAAATCAGCAGCTAGCTTAGCAGTAATTGCCTCTCTTGCGGAAGCTTTGCGATCTTGTCTTGCATAGCCATAATATGGAATCACTGCATTGATGCTTTTAGCACAATCTCTTCTCATGGCATCAGCCATAATTAATAACTCCATTAGATGTTCATTAACAGGATTTGATGTAGACTGAATTACAAATACATCTTTTCCCCTTACGGTCTCATTGAGCCTTACATATGTCTCAGAATCCTTAAACTTCTTGATTGTTATACCTGCCAACGGCAAATTCAGATAGTCGGCAACCTGTTGGGACAATTCTATACTTGAACTTCCTCCAAATAGCATCATTTCGTCTGTAATTAGCTTCACCCCCAGTGAATATTTTGGATATAAATATTATTTAAATAATTATCCGTTTACAACTACTTATTAATAAATCCTAATGCCCTGTCTGCATCAACCTGTTCGATACCACTGCTCTGAGCACCTATCACAAAACCTTTGTCATTTGCAATTATTCCGCTGGATATATATGGATTTCCAGTATTAATACTGCTTGTCTCCACCTCAATTTGCAAGAGTTTGCTTACTGCTTCCAGTTCCTTGTCCGTGGCATCAAAGTGCAGTAATCCACCATTATTATTGACCTTTGCCATTGATCCTAATGTATTAAGGTCAGCAATAGTCCCTTTCATAACATCAATCCCAAAGAATTTACTAATCTCTTCCATTACATCATCAGGATATTCTGGATTAATCATACATCCATTGGAATTACATAGGATATTATTACCCAGGGCAGTCAGTTTTGTCTTTATCACTTTAACTTTCAGACCCAAATCCTTAAGAATCTCCAGTTCGTCGTCAAAGATAATATCAGGAACCATGATTTTATCATTAATCATAATACAAAAGACCCCAATAAGACCTGTTCCAGCAATAGATATCCTATGAGCCTTGACATCTAAGACCTTCTCAATCTCAGTGACGACCTCCACAGGCACATCCCGTGCGATAAGAACAAGATCATTATTTGCAGCAGCATAAAGACCAACGTTTGGATTTCCATTGAAATCAGTCATTAAGACGTGCATCACTCAACCTCGCTCATTTTTTTTAACATTGTAATATACAACTCCCCAAAATGCTCTCTTTGGTCTAAGTCCACAGATCTCATGTTGGAAAGGTGCAGGAGTGGGATAAATGTTAGTACGACATCCTCTTTTGATGTGGATGGTATCAACTTTGAAAATTTTAATTTTTTATTATGAACGAACATGCTTTCTATCTTCTGATGAACCTGTTTAATTATAACACTGATATCTGTCTTTTTCTCAGGTGCTTCCATTACAGTAGTTTCAACTTTCTGTAGGACTCTTCTGTCCTGAACAACAAGTGCCTGATTCAGCGCTTCAATAAGATCAAAGATCGATACCTTACGTTTTCTGGGTTGCGGAGTACGTGGAATCAGAGCTGGCTGTCCTCTCTCAAGAGCCTCCTCATAATCAATCTCATCCATAGGATATTCTTCGTCATAGAACATATTCTCTTCTTCATTCTGCATATTCATCATATCATTGAAATTTGAGATGTCCGTATCTACAAATCTCTTTGATTTCAGCTTTAGGAGAGTTGTCGCAGCGAGTACCACTTTTCCGGATATTCTGAAATCCATACCGTTCAGTTTTTTTAGCATCTCTATGTACTTCTTTGTTAAATCAGTGATATCAATATCCCATGGATTCATCTCCTCCGATCTGACAAGATCATATAAAATAGATTGCCAAGTGACTTCGTTCTCCTGTAAAAGCATTGAAAAAATACGTTCTTGCATCGAATAGAAATAATCGAGTGGTTTATTTAAATCTTTCCAAGGCTGACAAGACAAATCCGCTTGACTTTCAATATGGCCATAAGAGTACTACAATTTAGTACTTCTGTTTGTTTTAAAAACTAATCTGCACATAGAAATGTTCCGTTTGACAGGTTTTTCGGGTGTGGGACATAAAGAATTATGCTAGCCAATGAAGATTATGCCACAGGCTCGTTAAAGTATTAGCAGTATCAATTCTGTCACCCCTTTTCTGTCCCAGTTTCCAACCAATTCGTCTCTTATCCTCAGCAAAT
>JAIPIC010000021.1 GCA_021734865.1 Candidatus Woesearchaeota archaeon
GGGTTTGGGTAACAAATATATGCAAAGCAGATTTTGGGACTGTAAATTACTCTATTTACAGTAAATTCTTCTTTGCAAAAAGGATTCATCGTTGGGTTTCTCCGTCGATGAATCTGGACATAAATTTTGCTTTTTACAACGAAGAAGCATTTAACCCACTTAAGTTGAATTTACCAGTTGAAAGAAAAACCTTAATATTAACTGCAATTATTCTAAAGATATGCAACCGATTTCATCTTTTGACAGGAAGAGTATATGTCCAAAATGCTTCAAAAAAATAGATTCAAGATTTGTGACCAAGAATAATTCTATCTTTCTAGAGAAGATCTGCCCTAAACATGGAAAATTTAAGGTTAAAGTAAGCAGCGATGCCGCATATTTCAATGAGCTTCTTAAGATCAATATGCCAAAACCACGACTAAGAAGCCCGGAACTTGTTGTTATGCCTATTACACATGCGTGTAACCTCCACTGTCCAATCTGCTATGTTGACACCCACGCACAGGTTGATAAGATTCCATTGACTCAGATAATGCAATATATTGACGAACTTGAAAAAAAAAAGGTCCAGAGGATAAATATCTTTGGTGGTGAGCCCACTGTCAGGCCTGATTTGTCTAAGATAATATCATATGTATCCAGTCGTGGGATATTACCTGTTTTATTTACAAACGGCCTTAAATTAACTGATATCTCATATCTGAAGGAACTCAAAAAGGCTGGTCTGGCGAGGGTGTTTCTGCAATTTGATGGTTTTAAGAAATCTGCCTATAAGAAATTAAGAGGAAAAGAGATAGTCGAGCATAAGATGCAAGCTTTACAGAATCTTAGAAGACTCTGTATACCGACTGTTTTAGAGGTTACAGTTGGTGCTGGTATCAATGAAGATCAGATATATCCTATTATTAAATATGCTGTAAAACATCGATTCATTAAGGCTGCTTCATTCAGATCATATTCTTATCTAGGTTCAAAGCTTGATCAAAAACACAGCATTGATGCTCAGAAGATGATTCATATCCTGGAGAAAGATTCTGCAAATGATAAAAAAGTAATAAAGATGTCTGATGTCCTTGAATTTCAAAAATTCTTCCTTAAGTTCAGCGCAGCCGGAGGGCAGCCTAATTGTATATACATGAACTTTTTTGCGGTCGATCGAAAATTGAATCCTATAACCAACTATTTTGATTTCAGAAGTTATAACAAGTATTACGAAAAAAAAAATCAAAATAATGAACCACCCTATAAAAACTCAATCAAGAGCCTGTTATCTTTAACCCGACTATTCAAATTTTCAGCAATCCCATTTTATCTAAAAATCGCTGCAAGTCTGCCAAAACTTCTTGAAAGGACTCAACTTGAAGATATCAACGATGAGATACTTCCGATTACATTTGAGACACAATGTGACTCGTATTCTTATGATATTGATATAGCTAAACACTGCCGTGGGCATGATATGATTAATGGAAAGATAATGTTGACTGGAGAAGCGAATATCGAAAGAGAACAAAAGAATTGCAGATCAAACTAGTGTGATAAAATAATATCAGAAGATATTCATTTCAAGATATATTCGCTTCATATCCTTACAAATCATTACTTAAATCCAAATCCAAATATTTGTCGAATCAAGTTAAAAAGATAATATTCTGGCATGAAAGAAACATATTGGTTCTTCAGTCGGAATCTTGCAATTGGTTCATATATCTTCAGAATTGGACTTAGTCCTGTGTATTGAAGGTCTTTTGTGAAAAACATCGATAACAGATGTATTTTGTCCTGCTTTGTGGGTGATATGACCCAGGGAAATCGATGCTTACCTATATTACTGAAGAATCCTATATATTCATCAACAGATTGTGGCTCTCTATAACCATAATCCGCAGTAAGTTCCATGATTTCAGTACATGGATATGGGACAAATGGAGTCATTGGTCTGCAAGCAGTTTTTGGATTATCGTGCATGAGTCGGAATATTAGATTAATTGTATCCTTGGTATCAGTGACTGTTTCTGTTGGAAATCCGCTCATGAAATTACACTGTACGCTGAATTTGTATTCTGCCAATTTTCTGTTAACGCGGGTAATCTCCTTAATTGTACCTTTCTTTTTTAGCAATTTTCGCAAGCGTTCACTGCCTGTCTCAATCCCAAACCAAAGCTCGCGCACACCAGCATGTTCCATTAATCTCAGGAATTCATGATCCATCTTATCTGCATCAGTAATACATATACCCTGAAAGAAAAGTCCAACCTTCAACTCTTCTTTTATAATGAAATTGAAGAGATGCTTCGAGCGCTCGATATCAATGAAGAAATTGTCATCAACGAAGAAAAAACCTCGGATTCCGTGGATGTATAGTTTCTTTATTGTTTTTTCTACTCTTGTGATGTCAAATGCTCTCCAGCATGACTTGTTGGCTGGTTTGTTATAACAGTAAGTGCATTCGTTTGGGCATCCACGTGAGCTTTGAATATTAATTGTTGGATAAGTCCTGTCAAAGACACGATGCTTATATACATATGGCCTGATATAGTTATAATCAGGTAGCTTTATTTTCTTGAGATCAAGCAGTTTGCTGCAATAGATCAGCTTCCTTCGCTTACCTATCATCTGAAGAATTTCAGGCAGTGCCTCTTCTCCTTCTCCCTCGACTACATAATCTACATATGGTTCTTTAATGGTCTGCTGTGGCAGCAGTGTTGCATGTGGGCCGCCCCAGATAATTGATAGGCCTTTTTTCTTAAGAAATATTGAAATCTCTTTTGCATGATGCAATTGATGAGAAGTCATTACAGTTATGGCTGCGCATGAATAATCATTCTCTGGATCATGATTCAGCAAGAGATTTAAATCTCGCTTCCAGTTAGATGATAATCGCTGGTCAAATATTTCAGATCGAATTGATTTTGGGAGATTAGCCTGAAGATACATTAGGCTTAGAGGTGCTTCCGGACTGGACCTAATATCATCCAACAGTCCAATTTTTGGTTGTATTAACAGTACTTTCATTTTCACGTGCTACATTATTTTCTGATCCGACACCAGTATCCTATTTTAATATGTATCTTGATATGTATCTTGATAAGTATCTTATTTTGAGATTTTATAATCACCAATATACAATCTATCCAGACCCATCCTCATAAATGAATTAATCGCATCATACGGAGTTCTGACAATTGGTTGTCCTCTATCATTGAATGATGTATTCATGACTACTGTTGTGCCAGTTATTTTGCTATATTCTTTGATTAGATCATAATATGGTTTATTAGTGCTTTCCTCGACTGTCTGGAGTCTTGCTGTACCATCCACGTGAGTTACTCCCTGAAGCTCTTCCCGTCTGGATTCACGAACTGGGAAGGTAAAACTCATAAAAGGACTTTCCTTGGAGACTTCAAAGTATTTTGACATATCGTTTCGTAGAACTGACGGCGCAAGAGGCCGCCATCTCTCCCTGTTTTTTATGTCGTTTACACGATCACGCATTAATGATATACCTGGATCAGCAAGGATCGATCGGTTCCCGAGCGCTCGTGGTCCAAACTCCATCCTCCCCTGAAACCATCCTAAAACATTTCCGGAAGCAATATCCCTTGCAGCTTCGTATGATGGACTGTCCACTCTCTCAAATTTTTTAACTCCCAGTCTGATAAGGGCCATTTTTATCTGATCTTCGCGGAATTCTGGTCCGTAGTAAGCATTGTTGATCTTTTCAGGCCTGAATGCATCCAGTTCTCTTGATGCCAGCTGACTCGCTCCTATGACAACCCCATTGTCTGCAGGAGCTGATGAAACATAACAATTTTTCACTTCAGGCAGCATCGCAAGGCTTCCGTTCATCTGGCAGTTCAATCCAACTCCACCACCAATTACCAGATTTTTATAGCCTGTATGCTCATGTATCTCTTCACATAGACATTGAGCTGCTTTCTCAAGCAGCATTTGTGCTGTTGCCGCAAGGTCTTTATGCCTCTGAGTAATAGTATTCCCATATCGAACATAATTCCTCAGATTTTTTACTCGGTTCATATCAACATTGTAACCTGTGTGAGTTATATCAATCATCTTCAGAAGTTTTTCGTCGACATTGCCGTATGGTGCAAGTCCCATTGTCTTGCCCTCACCATCCCATCCCATCCCAAGCATATATGTTACAACTGAATAAAAAGTTCCTAGGGAATTATATGAGTGCACACTTTTGAATTTGTCAATTTCTTGGCCATTCCCAATAAAGATGGATGTTGATTCTGTCTCTCCTGATCCGTCCATGATTAGGATATTAGCTTTCTTAAATCCACTAGAGTAGAATCCAGCTGCGGCGTGTGATAGATGATGTGGAAATATGTGGCTGGGTTTTCTGATGAAACGGCGGTTTGACTGGCACTTTTTCATCTGGTTAGTAAATTGCCATGTGAAATACTTGTCAGCAACCATATTATTAACTGACATAGGTAAAATATCCATCGCCTTATTCCTTTTACTGGCTGGAAACATGTTTGATGGGAATGTAGAATATCTATCTGTCTTTCTCTTGAACAGAAAGTTATCAAGCTTCCAGCCGTACGCTGCAGAGTCAATATGTTTCCCGGGTGCTATTGATTGTATGGCATCCGCAAGGGCATTTTTTGGCCATGCAAAATTAACATGTTTTTTTCCAACATATCTCTCTTCTTCTGCTGCAAACTTCAGTCTGCCATCTTCAAAAAGAGCAGCACTTGAGTCATGGACTTGGTTTGTTGATATGATATTAATGTTAAACACCTGATACTTTAAATGACACTTATGGCATATATAAAAGTGAAAAAACACACTTAATTACTTCAGAATAGTTACATTGTATAAATAGATTACGTGGGCTGCTACTTTTTTCTCACAACTTCCATTAGAAAAGGCTTAAGCATCCTGTACCAGTCGATGAAAGGCCTCATTTTGCTATAACCTGCTTCATGATCATAAGTTTTTGAGACTGGCACTTCTGTATATTTGCATCCGTTCTTGAGTGCTTCAATCAAGAGGTATGGTTCCAATTCATATCTGTTCAGCCAATCCTGGTTGTAATTAATCTTCTTTAGGGCACTAGTCCGTATTGCCCGAAATCCATTTGACGAGTCTGTTATTTTTGTCCTGAGTATCGCAGAAGAGAAACTTGTGTAAAGTGCTGTTGATATCCGTCTAAACAAGGGCATCTTAACTTTCTTACCATTTGCCGGTTGAGGCAGATTACGCGAACCCTGAACAAAATCATATCCTTTGGCAATCTTATCCAAAAGGAGGTTCATTTCATCTGGATTGTCTTGATTATCACCACTAACTATCACAATAACATCATAAATTGATCTGTCAAGAATATAATTAAAGCCTTTCCTAAGGACACTTCCTGCTCCCCTATTCTCTTTATTGGTAAGAACTTTCAGGTTCATGTGTTTTTGAAAACTGCGGGCTTCGTCAGCGGTCTTGTCTTTTGAGGCGTCATCTGTGAATACTATCTCATCAACATATTCAGGTATCCTGGAAAGCATCCTGCTGATCTTCCCTTCCTCGTTATAACCTCCTGTTATTACTGCAACCTTAAGTTTCTTGTACATTTGTTCTTTTGACTGGACAAGGAATATATATATTTGATGTAAAAACAGTATTCACACACACATAAGGGTTTAATCCCATTGCTATGCGTCCTGGTTACTATATATTTAAGAACAGCATATCTTAAAAAGCATAGCTTTTTAGATTAGGTGAATATATATTATGGGATGGTTAAGCGTATAACTGAAAATGAGAAAAAGGTTCTTAAGAAACTGATTGATCAGGGCAGGGTTACAGATACCAATATCGCTGATGATCTAAAGATATCACAGCAGGCAGTTTTTCAGATAAGGAACAGGCTTGAAGAAATGGGTATAATAAAAGGTTACATGCCTATTATTGATTTTGAGAAAGTAGGTATAAGTCTGATGAATTTTGTAGGAATTAAAGTTTTGCCAGATATGTGGAAGAAGTTTACTGAGGCTCAGCTGAATGAAAAGTTATATGAGGTACCTTTCCTGTTCGTGGCTTTCAGGGTTCCGTCTTCTGATATATCTTATCTATTGATTACTGGATTTAAAGATATAAAGGAGGAAGAAGAGTTCGCGAAGAAACTTGAGACCATCCTCACTGATAAGATAGAGGTGGTTTGGGCTTACAGGACTGCTGTTGATAATATGATTGCTTATGACAGTCTTAATCTTGTATATCATGCGCTTAGAAAGAAAGATATTAACATAAAAGACGCTGTCGAGAGTATTACAAAAGAATAACAAGGTTATTTCTATATACGGTTGTATATTACTAGAAAGTCTATTTATATTTCTGAAATGCTAAAAAGTATATGCGAATCAAAAAGGCTGAGTTCAGAATTACAGGGATTATTTTCATTATAGGTGGCATTCTGTCGCTCCTGTTTCCTTTTTTTAGTTCTGTAGGCTTTGAGCTTTTCATCGCGTCAATATTCATTATATCGGGTATCATCCATTTAGTGCTTTCGATTAGGGCCAAAAGACCTGAAGGTTTCATATACAGTATTATTTTTGGTATCCTTTATGCTTTGACAGGTGTACTGCTTTTTCTCTTTCCTATTAAAGGATTGATTATAATTACAGTGTTTCTGACTGCAATGTTCATACTCTCAGGTATATTTAAGACCATATTCTGGATAATCCTGCAGGATAGGAGGAACATTTTGCTTGCATTAATTAATGGTCTGTTTGTTATCCTTCTTGGTGTTACAATCATGGCTTTTTTGCCCCTGTCTGCTTATTATCTTATCGGTATTCTTGCAGGTATTGAACTCCTCATTACTGGAACAGCTTTTCTTATGGCGAGGTGAAACTAATGAAAATAAATGAAAAAAATTTTGGGCTTGCAGGCGGACTCATTGCAGGTGTTACACTATTTATCATGACGCTTTTTTCCATTAGTACGGGTTATGCTCAGGCATTTCTTGAGATAGTCATGAGCATATACCCTGGTTACAGCATATCTGCATTTGGGAGCCTTGTTGGCCTGGTATATGGTTTTATAGACGGTTTTATCGGGCTGTACCTGCTGGCTATGATTTACAATATTTTCGAAAAGGGTGGTAAAAGATGACTGAAAAACAGAAGAAAGCTGCCAAAAAGAACATAAAGAAAGCTCAGCAGAAATGGAAAAGCCTTTCAAGCAGAGCTAAGGCAAGAAGGCAGCCCGAAGGCCGGGCAAGGGCTAAACCAGGAACTAAAGGTCAAGGCGATTACTACAGGGTTGTTGTAAGATCAAAAAACGAATTCACCAGTTTCAGGAATCATGATGTTGGCGATAAAGGCCACATACAAAGGCTTGCAGGCAGGCGTAAAAGCGGAAACTGGGATACGCAAGCATGGCTGATACAGAAAGACGATGCAAAGGTGATTGATGGAACTCTAGTCAGCAAGACTAAGGATGTTAAAGATCTGCTGTCAAATCTGAGAACTAAACCCATTCAAGTAAAAGGCGATATTTTTGAAGCCAAATCTAGGAAAAATGTTCCAGAGAAAGACAAGCCGACCCCTGCCCAGCAGAGGGCACGAAGGGAGAATATTAAGAAAGCTCAAAAAGCAAGGTGGAAGTGATAATAATGAGAAATATAATTTTACTGGCAATACTGGGATGTGTGCTTCTGACAGGTTGCGGAGAAGTAACAGAAATGGAAAGGTGTGAAAACGCCGAAGGGAATTGGAAGGAATTCCCTAACAGTTGTGCTGACAGGTGCGATGCTGGTGCTGTCTGTGCTCAGGTAATTACTGAAAGCTGCGACTGCGGTCCAGATATGTGCTGGGATGGAACAGATTGTATAACGAGGTGAACAAATATGTTAAGACATGCTAAAGACATGATAGGTTTTGAATTGGATGCAATTGATGAACAATTTGGAAAGGTAAAAGATTTCTTTTTTGATGATGTCATTTGGGCTGTAAGATATCTTGTAGCTGATACTCAAAAATGGCTGCCTGGAAGAGAAGTCCTGATATCTCCTACCTCTCTGGATAGGGCAGATGAGCACAATGAGAAATTAAGGGTGGAACTTACCAAAGACAAGATTAAGGACAGTCCACCGATCTTATCCGATAGACCTGTTTCCAGGCAGGATGAGATCATACTGACGAAATATTTCGGATGGACAAATTGGTGGGAGAATCTTACAAAGGAAGTCAAAGGTGATCCTAATCTGAGAAGTATTAAAGAAGTAATTTCATATGGTGTCAATTCCCTAGACGGACAGGTAGGAAAGATCATAGATATCGTGATCGATGACGCTGACTGGACTGTCAGATACATGATTGTAGAATCAGAAGGAAAGAAAGTGCTTCTGGCTCTAGACTGGATAACTGAAATTAACGAAAAAGAAAACAAAATTCTTGTTAATCTTATGTCCGATACAGTAAGAGATGCTCCTGTCTATGATCCAGAAAGACCTATCAACAGGATAATTGAGACTGAAGTCTTCGATCATTATCAAAAGAAGTATTACTGGTAACTGACAAAATCCAGCTGGATTATCTAGCTGGATTATTTTAATTAAGATCCATGGAGGTGGATGAAATGAGAAAAATAATTTTGATATTGTTGGCAATGATCATTTCCAGTATTAGCGTGCTGGGAGTGCACATGGAGGAAACAACATACATATGCAGCTATTCTTTAGAGCCAAATATCCTTGCTGAAGAATATGATATAAATTATATGGATTTCAATGCCAAGTTTAGTGAGGATGGTTTCATTGGTTGCCCTGAAAATTTGGTTCTTACCTACACAAGTGAAGAGGAGCACATTTTTTCTCAGGAAGAGCTGGCTGAGGGAATGGAATTTACCTGTACATATTCTGTTGTCGAGAATGTTTACGACATTGACGCAGAAGGTTTTGTGAAAACATTCAGCACGGATGAATTTTATGAATGTCCTATAATCGATCTACAGTTCATGCATGACCAAGACCTGACAATGTACAGTGTGCCTCAAGTCTGGGCATCTGTTGATCCTGATGCTGTTATAAGTTACGATCTGGATAAGGCTGGAATACCTGTCACCTCGATAGAGATCCAGTTGAGCAGTTCAAAGCAGATGCAATATGAGAATGTTGAAGCGGCAGTCGCAGAACTGGATTACAAACCAAAAGGTACAGCTGACATACCCTCTGACCTCAATGTTTATGGTTACTTCCTCATTATGGTAGAAGGAGTTCCAAAGGAAGATATTGGGGACATTGATGTAAGATTTATCGTACCAAAGTACTTCATTGATGGGAATGAAGCTGGTTCAGTCAGATTATATATGGATTCAGGGCACCAATGGATACCTCTAGGTACAGAAACGCAAGAAGCGACAAGCAGTGCAATCTTGTACAGCGCAAGCACTGATAGTCCGGGCTATTTCATGATTGCAGGTGATGATCTAGTCACTAATGGTGCCGATTCAGATAATACGCCGGTTGATGATGGGATGACAGATGATACTACACAGGACAATAATATTGCCGGTAATGGTCAGGATTCAGATACGAGTGATATGACGACAGGCAATGTAATTAACGATGAAGCCTCTAATGACTGGACTGCATATTGGGTAGCAGGAGCTATTGTTGTCATAGCTGTCCTCATCGGGATATATGTCTCCATGAGAAAGAGCTAAAATGCCTTACAGTAAAAATAGCGAACTGCCTGAACAGGTCAAAGGCAATCTGCCAAAGCATGCGCAGGATATTTTCAGGAAAACATTCAACAGCGCATGGGATCAGTATGACAACGAACAGACAGCAATGCGGGTAGCGTGGGCTGCTGTAAAGAAGAAGTACAAGAAAGAAGGAGACCAGTGGGTCAGGAGGTGAGATTAATGTTTTCAAATGTGCACAGCGAGAAAGACAATGAAATACTCAGAGCGGCCATCGTGGCGGAAATGGATGCGATCAACCTTTATGAGCAGCTTGCTGAGCTGACCTCAAGCGAGGATCTCAAGACTATCCTACTTGATGTGGCCAGGGAGGAAAAGACGCATGTAGGCGAATTTCAGCACCTGCTCCTCAAGCATGATCCTGACCAGGTAAGAGAGCTGGAGAACGGAAAGAAAGAAGTCGAGGAAGAACTGCAATGAAAGATTATGACGTGATCGTAATCGGGTCAGGAAGTGGTATGAACATAATCCAGACTGCTGTATCTCATGGTATGAAAGCAGCATTGGTTGATTACGGACCTGTGGGTGGTACATGTCTAAATGTAGGCTGTATCCCTTCTAAGATGCTCATTGCAGGAGCTGACCGGATAATGGAGATTAGGGAAGCTGTTAAATTCGGCATAGATGCGGAGATAAAGTCCATAGATTTCAACAGGCTCATGGAAGAGATGAGGCAAGAGACAGTACCGCAGCATGAGGAAATACTGCGAAACCTGAAATCTCAGAATGATTTTGATTTTTATGATGGGGATGCACACTTTGTGCGACCATACGAACTAAAGATAGGAGATGAACACATAAGTGGAAAGAGAATTTTCATTGCTTCCGGCTCAAGACCATTCATACCAAAACAGTTCAGGGATTATGAGTTCCTTACAAATGAAACGCTATTGGATCTAAAAACGCTTCCTAAAAAGATAGTTATCATAGGAGGTGGTTTCATTGCTGTTGAATATGCACATTTTTTTTCAGCTATGGGTTCAAAAGTTACCATTGTTCAAAAGAATAATAAGCTTGTACCTCATGAGGATCCTGAGATATCTAAGATTCTGGAAGAAGAGTTAAGCAAGCGTATGACAATATACACCGGTGCTGAGGTAAAAAAACTATCCTCACTTGGCTGTGTGCTGCAGGATGGTACGGTAATTGAGTGCCATACTAGCAAGATAATCATTGCTGTGGGCAGGATGTCAAATGCGGACAGGTTGCAGGTTGAGAATAGTGGTATTGAAACAGATGAAAGAGGATTCATTAAAGTTGACAATTCTCTTGAGACTTCAAAGGAAAATATATTTGCTTTTGGAGATGCAATCGGAAAGGCAATGTTTACGCATGCTGCTAATCAGGAATCTGCTTATGCTTGGCATAATGCTATGCATGATCATAAGATTCCCTTTGAATTTTTGAAGGTTCCACACGCAGTTTATACCTGGCCCCAGATTGCTTCAGTTGGATTGACTGAAAATAAAGCAGGCAATGCAGTGAGGGTGGGAAAAGCAAAATATTCTGATGTTGCCAAGGGCTCAGCCCTGAGGGAAAAGAAAGGTTTTGCTAAATGTATTATAAAGGATAATAAATTGATGGGATTTCATTTAATTGGGCCGTATGCCCCCATGCTAATACAGGAAGCGGTCAATGCTATGGGAAAAAATATAACTGAAATCGCAAACAGTATGCACATTCATCCTTCAATGAGCGAGGTTATGCAGAAAGCTGTGGAGAAAGCATCATGAAAAAATTATTTATGATCGAATCAATAATCCTCTTATTAATAGTCATAGCTGTGGCAATATTTGATTCTGTTCTGCAGCTGGGCAAGTTACACGGCGTTGTGTTTTCTCTTTACCTTTTCTATGCCTCAATAATTATTATCATTATAAATACAGTCATCGCAATATTCTATTTCATTAAGGGGAGAAGAAAGAAACCAGTCTCGTATCTGATTGTAGGATTCGTTCTGGGTGTTGTTGGAATTATCATATCTTATGTGGGTGGTAGACTTTTTTAGACAGCGTTGTATTTCTGGTCCTTTAGGGATCAACACTGCAATTGGACTAATCTGGCTTACTCTTGATTTATCAAAAAAAAGGAAGAAAATCCCCTCCCTTATGAGATTGTGGCTGTTTGATATATCTTTAGCGGGAAATGGAGGGATAGGAGAGCTAATATTCTCTGGTCTTCTTTTATAATTTCACTAACATTGGAACTTATTTATCCAGTAAATCCTGCTTATTCAATTGAAATTCGACACGCCCAGTAATAGACTGGGAGATTGCTCGTTCGCTAGGTCGAATTTCCAGGAATATAGTAATTTATGTAAACCATCAGTCACAGACTGGATGAAATTACTGTATTAAACATGGAATCAAGAAAGGAATAATCCAAAGCATCACTGATTAATCACAAGTAGATATATCTTGAGATTGTAATTTACTAGAAAGCCTTTTTATATTTCGAAAGGTAATAATTAACTATGGAAAAAAAATGTCCTTACTGCAAAGGCAAGCTCCCTTACAAATTTGAGACAAGGGGAATATCAATTATTTGCCCGCACTGCAAAAGGATCATAGACATGCCGAGGTGATATTATGGAAGATGAAAAAATGGAAGAACCAGTTACAAAGAACCAACATGTAGTCCCATATGAAGGTAAATGGGGAGTCAGAGCTCAGAAGAGTGAGATTCCGTCTAAGCTTTTTGAGTCCAAGATTCTGGCTACTGCATATGCTTTTGAGATTGCAGACAATAATGATGGGATGGTAATCATCCACAATGAGGACGGTACATTTAAAGAAGTGAAGAAAACTGAGAACTCATCAAAACTGATTACTTCCCTAAAAGCATAGACGAGATAACAAGAGGTGAGAAAATGAATGTCATTAAGAGAGATGGAAGAATGGAGCCTTTTGATGAAGATAAGATGAAGGGTTCCATCAAGAAAGCCATGATCGATGCACAGCTTTTTGTAGAAGAGCAAGCTGATGAAATTAACGATATGGCTGCAGAAGTGCTAGTAGAAATTGGGAGCGATGATGTAGATGTATCAGAACTAAGAAACAAGATACTGGAAGTGCTTGAAGAAAAGAAACCTCCTGCTGCTGCTGCCTGGAGGGAATTTGACGGCAAATACAAGGCAAACTAAGGTGATTTTATGGCAGATATTACTGAACTAAGAAAAGATAAGCTTGTGGTCACAGCCGATATTGAGGGAAAGAAGGTTATCGATAGCCGTGGAAAGGAGATTGGCACGGTCAAGAGTCTTCATATGAACCCAACGACATTCAATATTGAGGCATAACCCTGGATAATGGGCTATTCAATGACAATGATTATGTAGGGAGTTCATATATCGGATCACTTACTGATGAAGGTGCTGTGTTGACTGTGATTCCTATAACCCAGTATCTTGATATGGAGGTGTATGATTCTGAAGGCAGCGAAGTTGGTATTGTGAAAGAAGTGTCAAGAGCCAACAAGTCCAATGAGGTACTCAAGATAACAGTATAAAGAAAGGGGATGGAAGATCTCATCATAACTGACAAGTTCATAGGAGAGGTCGGAGAAAACATAGTGTTGAATGATACTGTCCGAAACACCTGAAGAAGAAGAATGATTTTTTTCAAATATTTGTTGGCGATGTCTCAACAAAGGAATGCTAAGTGACATCCTCCCAGCCGCCTAGAGGCGGGGGCTTCCTGGGTTAGGCAAGTCCATGATTTTTTTCTTGGTTCTCGATATAATTGGTTATTGCATCTAGGTCATTGTATCCAACTGTTGTTGCCATATAGCTTGGTGACCAAAAATGTCCTTTTGGATATCATAACCTTACATGTTCCCGATTCCTAAAAATTAGGTATGCTAATCTGCCTTTCAAGAGCATTGCTGCTCTTGAATCAAGCATTTGGTTTGGCAAGGTTGCAAGCAAGTGTATATGGTCTGGTAAGACTTTCAAGATGTGTATCTTGATTTGGTGCTCTTTAGCAGATTTCCTTATCGTTGCACACACAAGGTTTTTAAGGTCCAACTTACTCATCATATTGTATCGGTACTTTGTGCACCATTCAAAGTGCCAGTAGTTCATACCGACTTTATGGCTGCTATGTCGTAAAGTTGTTGAAATCATTTTTTCGCCTCCACGAGGCGAAAGCTCACGCTACTGTTTTCGAAGGACAATACATGCGCAACTTCGCCCGCAGAGTATTCTGCGGCGAAGCCGCAACAAATATTTTTCTATAAATAAATAGAAATCCGCTTAAAAGCGGGGGGATTTAAACCCAAAGCCCGCTAACGCTCGCTGTTAAAAAACCACCAGAATTGACATGCCATCTAAGTAAGCAATGATATATTCTTATCTACATGCTTAGGTAGGAACTTCTTTATGGCAGCAATGAAAGGTTTCTTGTCGAGTTTGGAGAATTCGATAAAGTTCTTCAACATAAGTATATTAGTATAATGGATATTTCCATGCTCAATTGCTTTCTTCGTTGCATCTATCCTGACTGTGTGTGTTGGGAATTTAAGTTTTTTTGGCAGCGGGTTGACATTAGCTTCGTATATGAACCTGTTCATGAGCAATACTTTTGGTTTCCAGTAGAGATTATTGAAGGCTTCTATCTCTTCAAGTGCTATCATGCAGTCTACATCCCCAGGTAGATTCATAGGCGATGGCCCTGGTCTTACATGAGACAGTACAGATCCACCGCGTTGTGACATCCCTAAAATATCTGATTTCTTAACATCAATTCCGCTTAAGAAAAAACCATGAGCTATTATATCAGATAATTTGATTACTCCTTGTCCGCCTATACCGCAGATTATTATTTTCATTGTTGCTTCATTGTCTTTTTGACACATGGTCTGTTTGTTATGAACACTGTCAGCCTTGGTGTATTTAAGTGTAATCTCAGTGTTTTCTGAGTCAGTTCTTTGTCATAGGGATCAATCAGGAAAACTGAGTCTGCTCCAAGAACAGAGCATATTTTTGTGAAATTTATCCTTCCAGAGCCCGGATATTCCTGGCAGCCGGTCATCGCTGTCACATCATTGTCTAGTATTAGTATTTTTGATATTCCTTTATTGTATATCGAATTAATTAGTGAGGTCATACCGGAATGCATGAATGTTGAGTCTCCTATGACTGCAACTGTGTTTTGCGGCTTGCGAATTTTTGAAAGTCCGTGTACAGCACCAACTGACAACCCCATATTAAGTTGTGTATCCATCGATTCTAATGGCGGCAGTGCAGCAAGCGTGTAACATCCAATATCTCCTATGACGCGTGTTTTCAGTGTTTTTAATACTTCAAATATTGGTATATGGGGGCATCCTTTGCACATAGAAGGTGCTCGTCTGTATTTGGTCGAAGGTTTTGATTTTCCAAGCAACCTGTTTGGAGTAAGTTCGCCAAGACTGCTGAATATTTTATTGATCTTTATCCCTATCTTTAAGATTTCATCTTTTATAAACGGGCCAAGCTCTTCTACTACCCATATATCTGTGTACTTTTCTGCGATTGATTTGACCTGTACAGAAGGAAAGGGCCAGGACATGCTGACATTTAGAATATCACCTTTAAGGAATTCCCTGCAATAATCATGACATACTCCTGTTGTTATTAGCAGTCGTTTACTTTTGCGTTTCTCGTACACCAACTGTTCTTTAGCCTCTTTGGTCATCTTTTCCATCCTACTTTCGACTTCAGGATGGCGTTTTCTTGCAAAGACTGGCATCATTACATATTTGGATGCGTTCTTGGGGACAGATTTTAGTTTTGGTTTTTCTGCTTTTTTTAATTTAACTTTGCTCTTTGAGTGGCATATCCTCGTGGTCAATCTGACAATGATTGGTGTATCATATTTCTCGCTCAGTCCAAACGCAAGTCGAGTCATGTCATAAGCACTTTGCTGGTCGTATGCTTCAAGAAGCGGCACATTTGCCAGTCTTGCAAAATGGCGTGAGTCCTGCTCATTCTGAGAGGAATGCATCCCCGGGTCATCACAGACAACTACAACAAGCCCGGCATTCACACCTGAGTAGGATATTGTGCAAAGTGGGTCAGATGCGATATTTAGACCAACGTGTTTCATTGCCACAAGTGCCCTTGCACCACCATAGCATGCGCCAAAAGCGGCTTCGAGTGACACTTTCTCGTTGATGGACCATTCAGAATAGATTACGTCTCTTTCTCCTGAATTTTCACTGAATTTTGATATAGTATCGATTATTTCAGTCGAAGGCGTACCTGGATATGCAGCTGCAAATCTTATGCCAGCATCTCTTGCTGCAAATGCCACTGCTTCATTTCCAGATAGGAATTCTTTTGTTGCCTGTTTAGTTTTTTTCATTAATTTCCAGTCTTTTGGTATTTTTTGTCAATTTTTTTGCAGCATCTTCAAGATATTTTTTATGATCAATTCTCCCAAAGTACCAAAAAGGGTACATCAAATTACCAATCACGCAAAATGATTGGTTAAACAGGAATACCCCTCTTGTTCCTGGCAGTCTGATAAAACCATTCAAATTATATCCATGCTGTTTAAGGTATTTTGTTTTTTCCTTTAATGTTTTATTATGATATAGTACTTTAAACTCTATGGGTTTTATTCCTACTTCGCGATATATATAATTTACTGCTGTGACGAAATCTTTCCCCTGGTCAGGATTATAGGATTGTTCTTTATTAATACCTTCTGTTGCATACTTAATATTGTTATGATTACAATATTCTGCTGCTGCTTTGTTCATGAGAAGGCGGCAGCCAAGACACATTTTCTTGATGCTCCTGCTTTTTTTGTACCTTAAGTTCCATCTTTGCAGTTCATGCCATTCTTTCTTAACATTCAGTGTGTGATGGCTAATCTTAGGATTTTTTGTCAGAATTTGTATATTTTTTTTTGCAAATGAAGTTATTGAATATCCATTTTGGATTGTCAATAGGTGTATTTCTTTTACTTCAGGGTCTTCTGCAAGCCTAGCGGCAAGATAAGTTGAGTCGACTCCCCCCGAATAAAGGACTGCTATCCTCATAGAGTTGTGCTATTGGCAAAGGTATTTATAGTTTATTCCCTCTTTTGCTATAAATATGTAATTATGGGGGAAATATGAAGATACTTGCACCGACAAACAGTCCTGAGGAGGCTGTAATTCTTGAAAAAAAAGGAGCGAAT
Source organism: Candidatus Woesearchaeota archaeon (assembly GCA_021734865.1). Lineage (GTDB taxonomy): Archaea > Nanobdellota > Nanobdellia > Woesearchaeales > JAIPIC01 > JAIPIC01. The sequence goes on from JAIPIC010000021.1 coordinate 16,896, forward strand.
GAGCTTTATTGTGGAGTCTTATCCGCTGAATGGAAAAGTCGTTTTTCCAATATTGGTTCTTCAAACAGGAGGGAATTCCAAAGGAGCAATCTTAAGAGTTTTTCAGAGCTAAAAAGACTTGTGGGTAATGTGTCAATCCCAGTATATTTTACTATGAATGCTTTCTATACACAAGATATGTATCCTGATATTATTAAAGAGGCTGAGACCGCTGTTAAAGCTGGTGTTAAAGCCATCATTGTTACTGATATCAATTTTCTGCATGAACTTAAAAAACTCCAGCTCGACGTTGAGATCCACATTGGTACCGGAGGTACTACATTCAATAATAAAACTGTCAGCTTTTACAAGTCGCTTGGCGCTCACAGGGTTGTAATACCAAGACATGTCAATATTCCTGAAATTATTGATATATCTTCACGTTCAGATATTGAAACCGAGATTTTCATAATGAACACTCGGTGTATGAATGTGGATGGTTTCTGCACTTACCAGCATGGATTAGCTGAGCTTGGGATCGCTGGCGAGATCATGAAAAAGATGAAGATTGATGAGTTAGTCGGTGGATTAGCAAGCAGAAGCAAGATTGCTGCCAGATTACTGAACAAATCTGGAGGCATGAAATCAGTATCTGCCTGCTGTATACCATATAAAGTGTCAGGGGGCAAAGATTCAGAAAATCGGTTCATCCAAAGTAATTTTGGTATTGAAAAATTTACTAATCATTGCGGTGGATGCGCATTATATGAACTTATGGATAGCAAAGTAGCTAGTTTAAAGATCGTTGGGAGACAAAAATCCACTTCAAAAAAGGTGAGGGATGTAATATTTCTCAAGAGTCTGTTATCAAATATGCGTAACTATTCAAAAAGTGGCTTTATTGAATATGCACGCAAGCGATTCATTGAAATATATGGATTCAACTGCAAGGCAGAGAGGTGCTATTATTAGAATAAGTTGGTATATGGGAAGATGAATAAAGCTATAGTTATAAACAGGACAAACCAATTGGATCTTATCGAAGATTATGATACTGTTTACTTTGGTTGCGAATTCTGTGAACGGCTATTGCCTTCAAAGCAGGATTTTCTGACTGTTAAAGAATTTGTTGAAAACAAAGGCAAGAAATTCTGTCTGCTGAGTCCTTATGTCACCAACAGAGGAGTCGACAATTTAAGGATTATTTTAGGTGCTATTGGTGATTGTGAGGTTATTTTCAATGACTGGGGCGTCTTTTGGATGATAAAGAAAGATTTCTCGGCGCGTGGATTCAGTCCTGTTATCGGAAGGTTGCTTGTAAAGCAAAAGAGAGGTCCAAGAATCCTTGATTATAAGGACAAAATATCTTTAGAGGCGTATGAGCATTTCAGGCGTTCTATTATCTCAAATCCAAACATGGTTGATTATCTTGTTGAACTTGGTATTATCAGGGCAGAATTTGATAATCTTCTTCAGGGGGTTGATCTTAAAGTGAACAAGATTAAGGGTTCGCTGTATTATCCTTATCTATATGTTACTTCAACAAGGATGTGCCTTATTGCCAATATGGGGCACTCAGAGATTGGTGTAGTGGGATGTAATAGACAGTGCAGAGGAAAACTGTTTTGCCTAAAATCAGACGCAATGCCAGATATACTTTTGCGAGGAAACACTCAGTTTATTAAGAATGAAATTTTGCCTAAAGAATTAGGGATTGTGGACAGGCTGGTATTTGAGCCAGAGATTCCATATTAAAATTAGTAATATATTAAAATTATCAGATGGGTTATCAGCATGCACAAGATATATGAAAATGTCAGTCTAGGAGAAGATGTAAAGATTGGAGAATATTGTGTAATAGGTATGCCACCATCAGGCAGTTCTGATGGGGAACTTGCTCTTAGAATTGGAGATAATGCCATAATCAGACCATTATCTGTAATCTATTCTGGCAGTGAGATTGGAGATAATTTCCAGACTGGTACGCACGTCTATGTGCGTGAGGGGAATAAAATAGGTGATAATGTTAAGATTGGTTCTGGGGCTAAGATTGAGCATGGACACACAATTGGGAATAATGTATCAATACATACTGCCTGCATCCTGGGAGAGTTTTCTACGATAGAAGACAATGCATGGATAGGTCCAGATACTATTTTTCTGAATGATTTGCACCCTCCATGTGCACATCACAGAGACGGAAAACCATGTGTGGGTGCACCTATCATCAGAAGGAATGCAAAGATAGGTGCTCGGTGTACGATTTTACCTGGAGTTGAGATTGGTGAAAATAGCCTTATTGCCGCCGGCTCACTTGTTACTAAGAACGTACCCCAAAATTGTGTTGTAATGGGCAGTCCAGCTAAAGTTGTCAAGAAGATTGAAGAGCTTAAGTGCATCCAAGGTTATTTCAAAAGGCCATATGAATGGGAAGATGAACAAAATTAAATCATTGAGCGGGGTATTGACCCATAAGCTCTTCGGGAAAAGACTACCGCTTTCTGTCAGTTGGAGTCTGACAAATCGATGCAATTTCAGATGTAATTATTGCAATGTTTACTATAATAAGACAGAAGAGCTAGATACTGAAACTATCTTCAGGATTCTAGAAGAGCTCAAACAATCCGGTGTACAAAGGATCGGTTTTACCGGAGGAGAGCCATTTCTTCGAGATGATATCGGACAGATACTCGTAAAGTGCAGAGAACTTGGGATTTTCTGCGGTGTTGTGACTAACGGATCAATCATTGATGAGCGTGCAAAGCTTGCTAACTTGATTCAGATATCTTTGGATGGGCCAAAAGAAATAAATGACAGACAAAGATGCAAGGGCTCTTTTGATGCAGCTATTAATGCACTTGAAAAATTAAAGAAAAGGAAGACATGGATAACCACTGTACTAACTAAAAATAATCTGGACCAGGTCGAATATATGGTCGATATTGCAAGAAAATATGATTCAGTCATATATTTTCAGCCATGTTTGGATTATGAGCTGTGTGGTCCTGATTCAAGAAATATGCTTCCTGCTGCTGATAGATTCAGGCAGGCTATTAATAAGATTATTAGCATACGGGCAGGAGACCATGTTGTTGGAAACTCAAGGGCAGGTCTCAAAGCATTATTAAATTTCCCTAATAAGAAACCTAATAAATGCTATGCAGGTAATCTGTACTGTCATATTTACAGCAACGGCCAGTTGTATTCGTGTTTCAATATGCAGGACAAAAAAGGCATTGACCTGAAAAAAAAGAGTTTTGTTAAATCATTTGAGAAACTCCAACAACCAGAATGCGAGGGATGTTTTAGTTATGCCACTATTGAAATGAATCTTACTTTTGCATTGCATCCAGAATCAGCAATGAATGCTTTGAGGCTAGTTAGATGAATGTTTTAACTATACATGACGGCCACGATGCTGGCGCTTCATATTCTCATAATGGAAAGATAATTGCAGCTGTCAATGAAGAACGACTAAATAGGCAAAAATTATTCTGTGGTTTTCCGACAAAATCAATAAAATTCGTTGTGACTGGCAAGGTGGATGAGGTCCATATTGCATCAAAATTCACTCCGGCTTCGTTTCTCAGGATTTCTCAGCCATTTTATGGTCTTATGAGAAAAGATCTCACTGCTTTTGATCCTTTCATGGACATGTATTCACTTTATCAGACTATTCTGAAGAACTTCTTTCCTCTCAGGTTTGTGGATATGTTTTTTTCATATTTAATAATCTGGTTTAGACTGTGTCTAACAATCGGATTCATCTGTCCCTGCGCTATCCGGTTTAAAGATCACCATGAGATGCATGCAATTGCTGCTTACAAAAATTCAATTCAAGGAAAAGAGGCATCCGGAAAAAAGATAAAAAAACTAATTATCAGTTGTGATCATATTGGAGACGGTGTGTCTACCTCAGTCTTTGTATCAGGTAAGAAAAGGCTTGACAAAGTCTTTGAACAAGGTATCGACGGGAGTTTGGGTTTGTTCTATGCAAAATATACTGATCTTCTCGGTTTTACACCTGGTAAAGAAGAAGGCAAGATCATGGGTCTGGCTGCTTATGGTGATGATTTAAAGATCAGACTGATCAAGTTTGAAAATAATAAAGGAAAAAAAGAAAGGTTTGTCACCTCTAAGATGTCCCTAAATGCAATGTATGGCTATTTCAAGAAAGGTACGCAGGCACAGCATCTTGCTGCCACTGCACAAGCTAACCTTGAAGAGGCAGTTACTGATTTCATACGGTTTCTTGTGAATAAGTATAAAGTACAGGATATTGTGTTGACTGGCGGAGTTTTCGCTAATGTCAAGCTGAATCAAAGTATTATGGAAATGTCTGAAGTTAAGTCGATTTATGTCTATCCACATATGGGAGATGGAGGTCTTTGCATGGGTGATAATAAATTTGAAAGTTTATTTTTAGGTCCAGAATATAGTGATGAATACATCAGGATGTTGCTTGATAAACGAAAGATCAAATATAAGAAATTATCGACCGAGATACCTTCTTCTCAGCTTTCCGAAAGGCTGGCAAAGGCCTTGATTTCTGGTAAGATAATCGGATTGTATGAAGGAAAGATGGAACTTGGTCCGCGTGCGCTAGGTCACAGGAGTGTAATCTGTCAGGGTGATTTTGAGACCATCAAAGAAGTATTAAACGAAAAGCTCAAGCGAGATGATTTCATGCCATTTGCACCTGTTGTAATGGAGGATCATTTCAGCAGATGTTTTCATGGAGTCCTGAGTGAGCCCGCCAGATACATGGCCATTACTTATAAGGCGACTAAGTATATGGAAGTGAACTGTCCAGCAGGAGTCCATTATGATGGTACTTCACGTCCACAAGTTGTTTCCAAAGGAAGTTTATTATATGATATCATTTCAGAATACTATAAACTCAGGACTGTTCCGTGCATCCTTAACACGAGTTTCAATATGCACGATGAGCCAATTGTCTGCACTCCTGAGGAGGCTTTGAAAGCATTTAAGGCCGCAAAGCTAAACTACCTCTGTCTGGGAGGGTATTTCATCAGCTATGAAGATAACTTTAATCTATCCAAAGGTCGGTAAGGGAAAAGCTGCCCCTCTTTCTTTGCTCAGTCTTGCATCCCAAGTTGATGCAGAGATTATTGATGAGCGTTTAGGTCCTGTACAGACAGATGCAAACCTAATTGGTATTACAGCAAATACCGGTGAGCAATTAAAGAACGCTGTGCAAATTGCAAAAAATCTTCGGAAAAGGGAGTGCAAAATAATCTGGGGGGGGAATCATGCCACCATCCTGCCTGAGCAGGTTCTGCGATCTGGTCTGGCTGATTTTGTCATCCGAGGCGAAGGAGAAATTCCCTTGAAAGAACTTTTGGCAGGAAATATTGTAAATGGTGTTTGTTATCTTAAGGATAGCAAATTTATTGAAAATGGTTTTGGGCAATGTGGTCCATTGAAGATATTCGACTATGATAATAGAATAGGAATTTATGACTATTCTTACTTAGAGTTTTCAAGAGGCTGCCCATTCAGCTGTTCGCATTGCTTAAATTCAGTGCATTTCAAGAAATACAGAACTCATGACCCAGTAGAGTATTCTGCATTCATCAGACGGACTGCTCAGAAACATAAGATCAAAAGATTCTGGTTTGTTGATGATAATTTTTTTGCGACTCCAAAAGCACTGGAGCTGCTTGGTCTGCTCAAAGATGCGGATCTTGAATTTGAGATTCCAGGAGTGCATATCGAATGCATAAAGGATTACGGCGTTGAGCTGTCTGACTTAAGGGAGGCAGGTGTCAAGACCATGTATATCGGGGTCGAGTCTGGCAGTGAGAGGATACTTCGGATGCTCAATAAGAATCTGAAACTTGATGATTTGTTTTCTGTTAACCGAAAGCTTACAGGATTCAATGTAGTTTATAATTTCATGGCTGGTTTTCCTGGCGAAACAGACGAGGATTTTACTGCTACGATTAATGTCATCAAGAGATTGCTATCAGAAAATCCAGAAGCTTCTGTCAGCCCGCTCTATGCATATACGCCATATCCTGGGACAGCACTTTATGATAGATCGATTAAGGCAGGTTTTATTCCTCCAGATTCCCTAGAGGGTTGGGCAAATTTTAACTGGTCCAATATTCGATTACCATGGGTGAGTGCAAAACGCAAGAAACAAATTGAGGACATGTATAAGTGGGCCTTGTTCCTGGGAAAGAAACCAAGTCATGTTATTCGAAATGGTTTTGCTCGCGCTGGTCTGGTGTTGATGATGCCAGTGCTCAGGCCGATTGCATGGAGAAAGTGTCAATAGATAAATGACTCTTAGGTCATCGAGATATAATCGAGAAGTATTCAAATTATTGACATCAGACCCTTCAAACCATCCCACAGGACTTTGCTTTCATGGACTGGATTTCTGATAAGCTTACGTAGTCTTTTCATTATATAATTAGGGTTAATATACAATTCTCGATAGGCTTGTCTGATTGTATTTTTAATCTGTTTTTCACTAAGAACAGGATGTTTGAATACCAACTGATATGTGTCATATTTTGAAAAATCATTTAACATAGGTATATTCTTTTTATTCAGGTTCGCATAGAATTCTGTCCCTGGAAAAGGTGTGATTATCGAGAAATGTGTGTAATCGGCATTGATGTATTTTGCAGCTTCTATCGTCTGCTGCATTGTCTTGGGTGTGTCCTCAAGAAAGCCAAACATGAAACACACACGGGATTCTATGCCAACATTTTCCATTGCCCTTATTATTCTCCGGACTTGTTCCATATCTCTGGATTTTCCTATCATGTCTCTCATTTTTCGATTGCCACTCTCTATTCCTACACCTATTGATGTACATCCACTTTTGGCCATTTCTCTCAATAATTCAGGATCTAAATCATCAATCCGTGCCTGGCAATTCCAAGTTATATGATATTGATTTATCCGTCGGCAGAATCTCAATGTACGCTCACGATTGACTGTAAAGCTTCCATCGAGAATTTTACAGTCTTTCATATTATATCGTCGAACCAAGAGATCAATATGATCAAATACCAGATTCATGTCCATTCTTCGGTATGATCTTGTACTGCAAAATGTGCAGTGGTACGGGCATCCTCGTGATGTAAATATTCCAAAAGACGGGTAACTTTCAGATGTAAGAGTTCCCTTGCCATATTTGTCCATTTGTAGCAGGGAATAATCTGGTATGATATCTGCGGCTTTGCTTCCATTTATGATCTTGGATTTTATCTTTCCTTTTACAAGATCAACAAAGCTCTGCTCTGCATCTCCTACTATGACATGATCAACACATTCATGGGCTATCATCTGTTTAGGAAGGGCTGTAGGATGAGGACCACCAAAGACTATTTTTGCACCCGGGCTGACTTTCCTAACATACGTTGCTGTGCGCAATGCAGAATCAATATCAGATGTATGTACGCTCAGTCCAACATAATCAAAATTTGTTCTGAGTACTTTTGGAAAATTTTCCTGAATACGAAAATCAAATATTGTGACATCAATTCCATTCTGTTTTAGTACTGTTCCTATCTGAGCAAGCCAGACTGGCTGCCATATTACTCCAATGTCTTCCATCAGACCCATATTAGGTTTTGGATATACCAATAATACTCTTTTTGTCATTTTTATATTACCACTTAATCATGTCACCATAGAACTTTTTGAAAAATATCAGGCCCAGAAGGGATGGTATGACAAATTCCATTATTGACATGAGTATGCCAGATGCAAAAAGCTGCTCAGGTGTTGCATATTTTGAAAAAAAGAATACGACAGCCGCTTCGCGAGTTCCAAATCCTGATAATGTAACAGGTAAGGTTGATATTAATGTTATTATCGGTGAAAGTGTAAAGATTGCTCCAAAGGGAATGTTAATGTTCAATGTTAGGAACAATACTTTAAAGCTCAATAGACCAATTGTCCAATTGATAAGTGAGTATGCCAAAAAGAATACAGTGCGTGACAATCCCATCCTGGAAAAAGCTGTAAATATCTTGTATTTCATTTTTGATAGTACTATGAAACCGACCGGCGCCATTACTGCCATTGCGATAAAGATGTAATGTATGCTGATCGGCAGTTTGATGTCCAAAAACACAAGGCCAAACAATATAAAAAATACCATGACAGAAAGATCTGTAGCTTTGTCGAATATGACGGTTCCTGCACCTTCTTTTAATCCCAGGCCAAATTTCTTCTTCATATAATATACCTTAAAGAATTCACCTGCTCGTGCAGGAAGCAGAGTAACTAGAGGAAAATTCGCAATGTGTATGTATGCGGATTCTAAGAGAGATATTTTTGTTCCAACTATCGTAACGATCCGTCTCCACTTATCTGCCATGAGCACAAAATTGATGAAGGCAGACATCATGAATAATAGGACAGCATAAAACAGGTTGAGATCAGAAAATATTTCGACAAGTGTTCCCGTGTCCATCATCTGAAAGATGAGATAGAATATGATAATACCAACTGCAAGAAGCAGGATGTTCTTTAACAGCGGTATTTTGAATTTCATCGTTTGTCTGATAGCTCAAGGTTCACAATACGATAGTTTTGCCAAGCTTAATTGAATCTAATGCAGCATTGGCAATTCTTACCGGTTCAATTGAGATTTTTCCTTCAGATAGGGGGCTCTTTTTCTTGCGGATGCATTTTACAAAATGATCTATCTCATTTTTCAATGGCTCCTTATTGTCGATATAGGGCATATAGGTATCTCCTTGTTTTGTTAGCAGAGTATATGAGCCAAAAGAGTCTGCTGTAGGTATTATTGTCTTATTGAATACATATAATTGATTTGTATTTAGGTCAGCCTTGACGCTTTTTTTCTCTCCGATGACCCAAAGCTCTCTGATTTTGAGAGGAGTCAACCATGATACCTGGATATTGACAATAACTCTTGGGTATTTTGATTTAAGCCCGTATTTAAGATTAATAAATGCGACATCTTCAAATTTACGTTTTGTATAACTCATACCTGTCGCAGAGACTTCTGTAGGATTTGCTTGTAGAAGATAATTCATTGTATCAAAATCATGGGTAGCAAAATCCATAATGACTCCGCAATCTGGCCTAGGTGTCATCAGACCCATCCTGCTTGAATACATGAATCTCACACGGCCGATCTGGTTTTTATGGATCATTTTTTTTAAGGCATCAATCACAGGGGAATATCTGAATATGTGCCCTACCATAAGAATTCTATTTTTCTGGCTGGCCAGCTTAACAAGTTCTTCAGCATGTTCTACTGTCTGCACCATGGCTTTCTCAAGCAGTACATGCTTTCCAGCAGTTAGGCTTGCTTTTGCGATCTCGTAATGAGTCGTTAAAGGTGTTGAAATTATGACTGCTTTGACTGTTGTATCTTTGAGAACTTCATGATAATCATTACAATAATTGGTGTTATAGGTATTTGCGAGCTGTTCACCTCGCATTCTACTTATGTCGCAGATGCATTTAAGGTCCAGAGAAGGATTTTCATTTACTACTCTAACATGATTTGTGCCCCATGTACCAGCACCAATGACTACTATAGGTATCTTATCGATTGTACTCCCCCAAATATTAACTGATAAGTAGGCAAATATTTAAATGTGTTCTTGTTTTGGTATCTAATGGTCTGCATTGTCACTTTTGCACGTTCATGGCAGGCCCTAATTGCCACAAGAGCACTTGGAAAGAGGGGCAAGAAAGTTATTACTTGCGATAGTGAGCGGTTTGCAACCAGCAATTTCTCAAAATACAGTGTTGAAAATTTTGTATATCCTGATCCAAGAAAAGATGAAAAGGGTTTTGTGTCAAAGTTAATCGAGAAAGCCAGATTACTGAAAAAGAAATTCAATAAAGAAATAACTTTGATTCCCATCCATCATGAGACATTTGTTGTTTCAAAATATAAAAAACAGCTGAGTAAGCATCTCAGATTGTGTATCGAAGATTATGATAAAATTGACAGGATACACGATAAGGCGTTGATATTACCTGAACTTAAGCGGTCGAAGATTCCGCATCCAAAGACATATATTATTAACAATGTGAGACAGTTATATGACATCACGCCAAAAATGAGATTTCCCGTTTTCATTAAGCAGAGACGGTCTTTTGGATCATTTGGACTTGTCAAAGTGGATGAAAGGGATGAACTGATATACAAGTACAGTCAGATTGTAAAAGACATTAAAAAAACTGATTATCCAATCATCCAGGAGTTTTCTAAGGGTAAAGATTATTGCTGCACAGCTGTATTGAACAATGGTAAACTCAGGGCAATGATGACTTATCAAAATATTAAGACATATCCTCCAAAAGCAGGTGTAGGTGTTTATAGGAAAAATGTCAAGTCGCCCATTATCGAAAAGATAGCAGCCAGGTTCCTTACTGGGATCAAGTGGCACGGTGTAATTGAGATTGATTTCAGACTTGATGGTAATCCCGGTACTGCCAAGAAAGCGTACATAATCGATGCTAATCCACGTTTTTGGGGCGGACTTAATCAGTCTGTCAAATCAGACGTTGATTATCCATGGTTAGTGTATTGCATTGCTTCATATGGAGACTGTGAGATTGTGAAGCGATTCACACGAAACGTTAGGACTGAGAATCTGGTCACTGCAATTATGGCTTTGAATGAAGAGATTTACAACAATAAAGATAAGAAAAAAGAACTTAAAAAATTGCGAGTTCATTGGGATAAGCTGATAAATCGCAAGGAGAGACTCCCTGATTTCCTTAAGAGGTTGGCTCATGCATCGGACCAGAGGTATAAACTTAAGAGCTTTAGAGAATTCTTGAAAAGGAGAGGAAAAGTTCAGGATGACATCTTTGATTGTGATGATCCTTTTGTATTTATGGGCATTCTATATCCAGTCTACATTTTCTTAAAGTATGGAAAAGTCAGCAAAGAGATCCTCACTGGTAAATTATAATCTTAATCTTACAGAAAAATACAGGTATAAGGCTTGTTGATGTAAACTTTATTAATAATCCCGTATTAATTATTCCCGATGAGGGTATTTTTATGAGGGAGTCATTAAGAAGTGTCTGTCCAAAATGCATTGAGGAAGTAGATGCAGTACTATTTGATGAAGATGGGAAAATCTTCCTGGAAAAAGATTGTCCAGATCATGGAAGATCAAAGGTTCTTGTTTCTAACGATGCAGTTTATTATAATAAGATCCGTAGGGCCTATCTGTCTTCTAATGCAAAGGGCAAGAGGAACTATTATAACATTTACACGACCATGGATTGCAATCTTAACTGTCCCATCTGTTTGACACGGGCGCACAGGAAGTATGATGAACCTTCAATTTCACAGATAAAGGAATGGGTGAAGGATTTAAAGAACACAAAAATAGGAATATGGGGCGGTGAGCCGACTGTGAGGAAGGATCTATTTGAGATCATCCGTACCATCAAGAAATCAGGCAATTCTCCTTCGCTATATACAAATGGTATCATGCTAACAAAGAAATATATCAATGGCCTCAAAAAAGCAGGGGTCGAGGTTGTCCATCTTCAGTTTGATGGTTTTGATGAGAAAGCTTACGAGGTACTGAGGGGCGCTCCATTGCTTGAGACCAAAAATAAAGTGATTGCACGATTAAATTCCGCAGGGATTCCTGTTGTTCTCGAGACGACGTTTGCACGCGGACTAAATGAGCATGAGATAGGTAACACAATAAGTCTTGCAGCAAAAACGAATAATATAACCGCTGTACTTGTTAGGTCTTACAGCCACCTTGGTGCTGCTGGACTTTCCAAGAAGAGCGAACTGCTCAGGGAAGAGTTAATTTCATTAGCAGAGGAACAGACAAATGGTCTCGTGTCAAAAGAATATCTTATTAATTTCCAGAAACTTATGTTTGCTTTCTATGATTTCATGGATACCAAACGATGTTTTTACAACCACTATATTTTGTTTGAGCGCACAAGGAATGGAAGATATAAACCAATCATTTCAGCTAATGAATTAAGGTCTATTGCTGCAAGGATTGATGAATACCATAAGCACGGTTCCAAAGCAAAACTGTCCCTGAACCTGCTTAAGCATTTCATAACCCCGTCAAAGTTAAAGTATATACTGCTCGCGTTGAGCATGCTTGCTGAGAGGAGACTGCTCAAGGGGTCATTTACCAGTTCAGGTCTGAGCAAAAAGGTATTCATTGTAGGCTTTGGATGCATATGCAATGCTGACACATTTGATAATGTAAGTGCAGAATATTGTATTGGAGGAGAGATTTCTACTGACTATGGGGTTGTTGATTCGCTTGTGGGAAGCAATCTGAAGCGGGAAAAAGACAACCTTTGATCTATAATATGATCTATAACCAAGCCATACATTTATTCTCAGGAAGAGGGTAAATTAGACAGTTTTCAAAGGTCTTATCAATAAGCACAAAAATATATTTTTATGAAATGAAACTATGTCTTCAACGGAGTGGGATTCTTTGAAACACAAAATGTAAAATAATCTTCTCCAATAGTTATCCTGTTAATGGGTTCTTGCCGAAAGATATTTAGAACATCATTCAAGAGAAAAAATAGATGAAACTTATATGGCTAATTGCATTGTTTCCTTTCTTGTTTCTAGCATGCGATGATGCTCAGAACGATATTATTCAAAATAATGAACTAATGAACACAAAAGTCAAGCTTCTCAGTCCTGACAATCAACCTGTAAAGGTTAGTGCAATTATTCTGGCAGTCCACTTAATTATATAACAAAAATCGCCGTTCGCCCTGACCCAAAGCTAAAGCATGGTGTACAATAAAAATGTAAAGCATTTTTGTGTACAAGAAAAGCATTGCTTTTCTCCATATTACGCATCTCACATATATAGGCAATTTTTGGTAACAGAAAACTGCACATACGAGTATGGACTCGTGTGAGCAGTTTTTGGAACTGATAATCGCAATTATCAGTACGGAAAAATGGTACATTTTTTGTACAAGAAATGCATATGCATTTCTTTGTA
>JAIPIC010000022.1 GCA_021734865.1 Candidatus Woesearchaeota archaeon
AGGTAGATTAGATGCGTGCGCCGATTTTCGTCGCGCGTATATTTCATAGTTAAAATGGTAGAAAAAACTTACGGAGGGCAGGATTCACCAACTACAACTTGGGCTAAAGCCCAAGGTATCCTAAAAATGTAATGAAGAAGATAAAATTTACAAAAATGCAGGGGACAGGGAATGATTTCATATTGATTGATGCTATCTCAAATGATTATTCGTATGAATCACTCAAGGACCATATTAACAAGATGTGCAACAGGAATTTTGGAATTGGTGCTGACGGTGTGATATTCGTCTTGAAACCTAAATCAAATGAGGCAGATTTCCGAATGAGGATATTCAATCCAGATGGCTCAGAAGCTGAGATGTGCGGGAACGGTATAAGATGTTTTGCCAAATATGTCTTTAACAAAGGGCTGGCAGCAGATAAGAATAAAGAGCTTGTCGTCGAGACACTTGCTGGATTAATTAAACCAAAGATGATAGAGAAAGGAGATATCATTGTTGATATGGGTGTTCCTATTCTTGAATCAGAAAAGATACCTGTAAAAGCAGAATCCGAAAAAGTAATTGATATGAGCCATATGGGCACGAAAATCACATGCGTATCGATGGGTAATCCGCATTGTGTTGTTTTTGTTGATGAGATTATGGACAGGCATGTGTTTGAGATAGGTCCAAAACTTGAGAGAGACCGAATATTTCCAAAAAGGACTAATGTTGAGTTTGTTAGAATTATCAATGAGGAAAATATACAGATGCGCGTCTGGGAGAGAGGTGTTGGTGAAACTTTGGCATGTGGTACAGGTACTGTTGCAAGTGTAGTTGCTGCAATATTGAATCACAAAACTAGAAATAAGGTACTGGTTCAGCTTAAAGGAGGTGATCTGAGAGTAGAGTGGTCTGGAGAAGGGAAACCTGCATATTTGATAGGACCTGCTGAATTCATTTTTGAAGGAGTAATTTCAGTAAAGTGATTCCTTTGGTAAAAAGATTGATATTTATACAACAAGCAACATTTTGTATGGATGTACTTTTGTGATATTCATAAAAATCAGGTGATTAAATGGAGATTAATTCAAGCGATAGGATAAAAAAGCTTACTGGTTATGCTTTTGATGAAGTTGACAAATTAGTCAAAGGATTGAAGGAAAAAGGGGTGCAGCCCATCGATTTTGGTGTTGGGGATCCTCAGATGCCTACGCCCTCTCTTATTAGGGACGCGCTCAAGCGGGCTACCGATGATAGAAAATCTGCAGGATATCCAAGCTATATCGGTGATGAAAACTATCGAAATGCTATCGCTGACTGGACAAAGAGACGCTTTGGCGTCGATCTGGATCCGGCTAGAGAAATCACATCGAACATAGGTTCTAAAGAAGCTATCTTCAATTTTGCCGAAGCATTTGTCAATCCGGGTGATTATGTGCTTGTTCCTAATCCAGGCTATCCACCATATGAGCGTGGAACTTTATTTGCAGAAGGCAGGCCATATTTCATGAACCTCACAGAGGAAAATTGCTTTTTCCCGGATCTTACTGCGATACCTGATGATATTGTTAAGAAGTCTAAGATCATATGGGTTAATTATCCAAATAATCCTACTACCGCAATGCCGACCAAGGATTTCTACAAGGAGCTTATCGATTTCGGCCATGATAATAACATAATCATTGCTTCAGATAATCCTTATTCTGAGAATTATTATGATGAAAAACCGATTTCCATCCTTGAAATGGAACGAGAGGGTATTGTCGAAGTACAAAGCCTTTCGAAGCGGAGCAATATGACATGTTACAGGGTCGGTTGGCTTGCAGGTGACGAGAATGTAATCAACGTATTCAAGAAGCTCAAGACAAACATCGATTCTGGAACTCCTACATTTGTCCAGGATGCTGCTGTTGCTGCTTTGGAAGATGAAAGCCACGTAGAGGAGCTTCGTGAGGATTATAGGATCAAGAGAGATATGCTTATCTCTGCCATGGACAGGAAAGGGCTGCCTGATTGTACTCCAGCAGGCACAATCTATATTTGGCAAAAAGTTGCTGAGGGAATGGATTCTGTTGAATTTGCAAAGAAACTGCTGGACGAAAAAGTAGGTATTGTAACCACGCCAGGTAATTGGATTTCCAGCGATGTAGATGGTGTCAATCCGGGCCAAGGTTATGTGAGATTCGCTCTTGTTCCGCCATTGGACGAGGTTGAAGAAGCTGTTCGAAGATTTGAAAATCTTGAAATATAATCTTTTCTTATATCTCCTTTTTCTTTGATTATAGGATTCTTAATAGGATTCTTAAATTATTTGCAAAAATGCCTAATTCCATCTTTGTACGACGTTTTATACCATGTTTCTAAAAACATGTGTAACATTTTGGATCATGGTTATTGTCAAAATTTTGTAATATATTTTTATATGAGAATGGTTTTTTAGTGATGATGAAATACAGTAAACTTTCTATCATTGTGCCGGTCTTCAATGAAGAGAAAACGCTCCATAAGATTCTTAACAAGCTTGCTATGGTAGATTTCAAACCTTTAAAGACAGAAATAGTGATTATTGATGATTTCTCGACCGACGGTACTCGAGAGGTTTTGGGCAAACTGGATGATAAATACAAAATTTTCTATCATGAGAGGAACATGGGTAAAGGGGCTGCTATCAGAACTGGTCTTTCTCATGTTACAGGAGACATTATAACTATCCAGGATGCGGATATGGAATATGATCCACGCGATCTTCCTAAACTTACCAGACCAATCATGGATGGCAGAACAAAGGTTGTTTATGGTTCAAGATTTATTGGATACAAGAGGTCTTTGTTTTCTATACCATCTCACTATATTGGGAATAAGTTATTATCACTAGCAACTGCCATACTTTATGTGAGAAATATTACTGATATGGAAACTTGTTATAAGATGTTTACCAAGGATGTTATTAAAGGGATCAAGCTTCGAGCTAACAGGTTTGAGCTTGAGCCTGAGATTACTGCTAAGCTTATAAAATCAGGTCAGAAGATTATCGAACTGCCGATACACTATAAGAGCAGATCTTTTGATGAGGGGAAAAAGATCGACTGGAGAGATGGTATTGCTGCTTTGTATTACCTCTTGAAATACAGGTTTACTAATTGATTGTACACACTTATGTTATCATATGATTAATGGGTTTTGTAAATGAAAATATATCTCATAAATGTACTAAACCATAGGAAAAAGATTCCTATGAACAAGGATTTGAACGGGGGTTTTGGTACTGCAGATTATTATGGCAAGGATTTGGCTTCCTTTATCATCAGGGCTGTCAAACATAAGTCAATAAGAATACCTGTTCTTTCTATGGCTTATCTCCAGGCGATTCTTAAGAAGAAAGGACATGATGTTGGTTTTTTTGAGGCAAAACTACCTATAGCATCAGCAGGAAATAATCCTGATCTGATTTTGATCTATGGAACAATTGTCGATTATAAGAACGAAAATCGTGCTTATCAGATTCTTAAAAAGAGATTTCCTGACGCAAATATTGGTTTTACGGGTCCATTTCCTTCTAGTATGCCTGACTTATTCAAAGGTGACTTTGTTATTATTGGAGAGCCTGAAGCATATTTTTTGAATGAGTTCAAAAATACCAAACTTAAAGGGAATGTTGTTGTCGATGGGATGGCAGACATGGATGCTCTTCCAACACCAGACTTTGATGGTTTCCCCATTGATAGTTTTGGATATAATCCTGCTCTTATTCGCAAACCGTTCGTCACTCTTTTAAGCAGTAAGGGCTGTCCTTATAGTTGTAGATATTACTGTGCTTATGGGACTATGCAGGGGCCAAAGATCAGACAGAGATCTGCTGTTAATGTTGTTGATGATATAATCAAACTTCAGGAAAAGTATGGAATCATGGCTTTGCAATTCCGGGATCCTTGTTTTGGGGTTTCAATAAAATTTGTGGAAGATTTTTGTAATCTTCTCATAAAGAAGAAGATTAGGATCGAATGGGGCATTGAAACCAGGCTTGACCTCCTGAATAGGCAAATTATTCAGAAGATGTACAAGGCAGGGCTTAGGAACATCAATATTGGCATCGAGACAAGTAATGAGGAGATCGCCACTAGAAATAAGAGAAAGATTTATCCTCTGCAAAAGCAGGAGTCTATTGTGAGATTCTGCAATAATCTTGGTGTTAAGCTTTCAGCTTTCTATATGTTTGGTTATGAAGACGAGACAGTTGATAATATGAAGCAGACACTAGAGTATGCTAAAAAACTGAATACAATACTTGCAAGATTCTGTATTGCTACTCCTTATCCTAACACACCACATTATGATGTTGTCAAGAAAGAAGGCAGGATAATCACTGATGATTTTGAGAAGTATACACAGTTCAATCTGGTCTTTAAGCACAACGTTGCTGAAAAGGCATTGATGAAGATGCTGCGGACTGCATACAGAGAGTATTATTTCAGATTGTCGTACATTTTGGGTTTTATAGGATGGAAAATAAGAGACTTCTTGTCATAGGCGGAACAGGGTATATAGGCAGCGAACTGCTTAATGCTTTAGATAACAGTGGATATAGCATTACGGTTATGTCTAGGTCTGGTAATAAAAAAAGTAAGATAGCCAAAAGACTGCAAAATGGTGATTCCAATGTAAAATATATCACCGGAGATCTGATTGATTGTAAGCAGGTCACTAATGCTGTATCAAACTGTGATTGTGTTATCCATCTTGCAGCTGTAGTCCGCTCCTTTGATAAGTCAAAGTATAATGATAATGTTATTGGAATGAGAAATTTGATTAACGCGATAAAAAATAGCCATGACAATGGAAAAATGGTGAAACTCATTTATTTCTCCACGCAAAATGTTTACATAAAGAAAACCGGGCATTATGGAAATTCAAAAAAGATATGTGACCAGATGCTACAGGCCAGTAATCTTGATTGGATGATCCTGCGACCAAATTATGTTTATGGTGTGGACAGGCAGAATGATTTTTTCAAATTGTTGAAACTTATCAAACTTGGTATTGCTCCTGTCATCGGTTCTGGAAGTGCAAAATTTGAACCGATAAATAAGAAAGATGTTGTGGAATACACTATTGGTTGTATTCAAAAATTCAGGGGAGGTGCTGAAGTTGATCTATCAGGCAAGACTCAGCTCTCCATCAATGATGTCATTAAGATTTCGGGGAGGTTGATGAAGAAACGACCAATGATAATCCATGTTCCTCTGTGTGTTCTTAGGTTTTTCAAGCCATTGCTCCCATTTGATCTGGATGGATATGATGCTCATAGAATTCATAGGACAGGAGCATTTATTGGCAGATCTGATTTGAAGAGAGACCTGAAGGCATTAATAAGATTATTATGATCTCTCCTTGACCTCGCGTCAATAATAATCTCGGGCAACCCATTATAAGATAATATCTTGGTCTGTCTTTCAGTTTGAGAGGATTTTTATACAAAGCACAGCTATCAAAAGTTATTTATATTAGATTAATTTGATTTTTTTGGGGGTAAAATGTACTGGATAACATTATTATTTTTCATTAGTACAGCCTATGGTTTTGGCTATACAATAACCACTCTGTTTGGTAGAAAAGATCATGATATAGAAATCAATGTAATGAGATTAGGCATAGGTCTTGGTATTATACCTATGCTTGGTATACTGATGAATCTTATTGGGATTCCGCTTGACTACAGGATATTCTGGTTCTTGGCATTAATAATGCCGGTTGTTGATCTTATCAGACATCACAAAAAATTCATAAAGGCAATTTCAGGGTTTAAGCCTGTTTCTTTGAAGAAATCATTTGTATATTTTCTGATTGTGCTGGTATGTTTTGGTTTTATTTTTTCTATGTTTCATAAAGGTTCATTTTCTTATCCTTGGCTTGAGGATGGCGACCCTTATCATCATGTTGCAGCTGCGCAGTATATTGCACATTCGAATACCTTTTCAAAGCCTGCAGACATGTATATTGCTTGGTATCTTGAGCCTTATCCAGTCGGTTATCCTGTGCTGATGGGGTTATTAACACAGACTAACTGGGATGTTGTCTGGACTTTAAAATTCTTTAATGCACTGATTGTGTCATTGAGTATCCCTTTTTTTTATTTTATGGCTAAGCGATTCTTTAAAAACAGTACAAAGGCCTTATTTGCAACTATATTCCTAACTGTAATACCAGCATTTCAGAGTCATTTTATTTTCAGTGAGTCGCTAGCACTCATGCTTTTCTTTCCGGCAATCTATTGTGTCTTAAAAATTGATGATAATAAATATTGGGCATTTATCGCTATGCCTGTCATAGCTGCTGTTCTGACTACACAGCAGTTGTCGACTTTCATTTTCGCAGGCTTGATGGGCACGTATTGGTTGATCAAGGCGATTGCAAAGAAGAATCTGCTTCCTTATGTGATAGTTGCAGGTGTGGGTGGTGGTCTGCTGGCCGCCTCATTTTATGTTCCTACTTTCTTTAAATATTCATTCGACAAAGCAGCAATATCAGCAACAGCTGATTCAGACCCGCTTCATGTTGCTTGGTATAATTATGCTGACTCCTCGTCTGTAAGAGATTTGGGTGTCACAGACTTTGTACATCCATGTATGGGATCAGGACTCTTCTCTGGGTGTCCTAAGAGTCCTTCTGGAAGCGTCCCTTATGGTAACAAGACTGATAATCCAACTGGTTTTGGCTGGGTGATGTTCCTTTTGATCTTGTTTGGTGCGATAATTACAGCAATGCTCTTATACTCAAATATTAAGAAAGAAGGACTTGGAGATTACAAATATCTAATATTGCTGGTCTGGCTTGGATTTTTGTTCCTTATGGTAATCGGGGACAAGTTGCCGGTCAAGATTTTGCCAAACAGATGTTGGGCATTCTTGTGTATTCCCGCTGTTATGGTTGCAGCTAATGGTTGGAATTATGCTGTTACGGCTGTTAAAAAATTGTGGAAAATCCCACGATACATCCCTGGAGCAGTAATTGTAATTCTGCTGATATTCACGTCATGGGTCCCTAAGGAGACTATCAACACTTCTTCATGGTCTCCTCATGTGTTTATACCTTCTGCAGATAATAATGATCTCAGGGCTTATATGGGTTTGTCAGGGCTTCCAATGAACACCTATGTTTTTGACTTCTGTAAACCAGATAGAGTCATAATGGCATCCGGTATGATGAGTCCTATATGGGACCCAGAGATATATGATTATAGGTACTCTATCGAAAACAAGTTGTACCAATGGGATCAGGATGTCTTCAGGAATATCACTTCGGTTGATAATAGTAGGATGCTTAGCTCTTCTCCGATAGAATTCAGCAATTGGCTGAAATCAAAGGGTTATAGTATTATTCTTATAGGGCCTGATTGCGATGAGAAGTTTGGTCCAAATACAAGCATTAGAAGATTTGAAGAATTACGGGATTCTGGTCTTTTTGTTCATATGCCACAATTGCCCGCCCCACATTATTTAATGCGTGTGAATTGATGGGTATTTTGTTATCTTGTTTTAATATTTCTGTTACTTGACTATCATATAGATTTATATCTTAATTGCTCTGGTTTGAAAAATTATTCTGATCTGAAAGTATCCTTTTATATTCCTGATATGTAAATTGTGCGACGTTTTCCCATGAATATTTAACTGAAAGCCTTTTGAATTGTGAACTGATCCGATTCCTTTCCTGACTGTCAGATAATAGAGAAGTTATCCTTCTAGCTAGTAATCTTGAGTCACCGTTAGGAAAATACAGAGCCAAGTCCTGTGTGTACTCTTTAAAGGCTTCGAGGTCTGAAAGGATGCACGGTTTATTGAATGCTATTATGTCTGAGAGGACTGCTGACATTGTTATCCTTTGATAAGGCATGATAGCAATTTCTGATGAAGAGATGTACTGATCATATTGCTCATCAGGTACATAATCTGTTATCAGTTCAATGTTATTGGTCAGACCTAGAGAAGTGATCATCTGTTCTATCTTTTTGGAATATTTTTTGTCATAGGCTTTCCCGATCATCTTCAGTTTAATGTCAGGAATCTGTTTTTTTACATGATATATTGCTTTGATTGCGATATCATGTCCTTTCCATGGATTGATGAATCCAATCAGAAGGACTGTATTAGTATTTACAGGTCCGACCGGCTCAACTGATCGCACACCAAATGGTGATATAAGTGTCTTGTCAAAGAGTTTATCTCCAAGAAGGGTTCTATGGACAGATGTGTGAACAAGCAGCAAATCTGCGCAGTTGTACATCTTGTTGTGCCATGAGATGATTCTTTTTGAGAATGGAAGGTCTTGATAGTCTTCATGGAGCGTCATTACGAGTTTGGCTTTTGAATTTTTTTTAATGCTTGATATAACTGGAAGAAACGCAAACATATATTCTCCTAGAACATATTGAATATGCACAATGTCTGATTCTGCAAATATTTGTTCTAGCTTCTTTCTTTGTTCAAGAGGAGCTTTTAATCGTGCAAAATGGGTGTCATAGTTCCATCTGAATATATCAACTTTGCTGATTTGTGACAGATGACTGTATAAGCTGTGTGAATATCGAGCGATACCACTTTGCAAAGGCGGATATGAAGTTATTGCTGTTATTTTCATTTTCTATTATGTAAGAAATCATTATTACTCATAAAACTTATGGAAGAGTGACAAAGCATTGGTTATATATGATTTAATATCCTCATAGGATCGCATTGAACCCAATACTTGAAAGATATATTTCGGCCTCATGTAAAAGCTCATAGTGGCCTTTCTCTGAAGTTGCATAACCTGCTCGTAGGACATCTGGTCGGTGTTCATTACAGTAAAGGTTCCAGATTGATCCATCTCTTCAATCTCATCTTTAATATAACCAGAATCGATAGATTCCTTCCTAAGGTCTGTTCCTACTCTTGGAACTGCTGTATTGAAGGCCACAAGGTCAGGTGAGATTTTTTTGGCAAACTTGATTGTTTCATTTGCTTCTTTAGGAGTTTCTCCAGGCAGGCCTATTATAAAAGTGGCGAATGTACGGATTCGTAACCTCTTCGATAAGCGAAAGATCTTAGCTATCTGTTTTTTATTAATGCCTTTTTGATATTTATCAAGTATCCTCTGACTCCCGCTTTCCACACCATAGATAATCGTATGACAACCTGCTTTCTTCATGAGTTTAAGTACGTCCTCTGATACAACGTCAACTCTAGAAAAACAGAACCATCCTATGTTAATCTTCTCATCAATCATACGTTTTAGAAGTTCTACTGTCCGTTTTCGGTTTGCTCCAAATGTTTGATCGTTGAAATATATTTGTTGAAATCCATGACTCTTTAGGTAATGTATCTCTTCCATAACATTGTCAACTGTTCTTAGCTTAAATCCTATCTTTGACATAATGCAGAATGAGCACTTAAATGGACATCCATAATCAGTCAGTACTGTTGCAAATGGGTATTTTCTTACCAGAGGATAGCGGTATTTTCTGTTTGGGAATAGGTCATACCGCGGTATCGGAATCTCAAGATCCTTAACAATTGGGCGTGTCACTTGCTTTTTGGTCAAAGAAGTGCCTGATCGGTACATCATGTTTGCTTTTGCTTGTCCGGTCTTGATGTAGTCTGCTATGTCTTGTGTAGTGAAGTCAAACAATATAGCATCGAGGAAACTGTTGTCAAAATGCCGCTTGTCTCCATCCAGGAAAAGATCACCAGAACCAATAAACTTGATCTTTGGGCTAATTTTCTTGATCTTCGAGAGGTATTTAAAGTCTTTTTCAAATGATACTGAACCACTTAGGAATATAATGTAATCTGGGCTGAATGCATTGATCTTATCTGTGCATCTTGTTTCAGAGAGTTTTTCTGCGATAGCATCAATAACTTTAATCTCAAATTCTGCTGACAAAATTCCACTTAATACAAGAAGGTCGGTAGGATGATAAGTGTAGTACGTTTTTGATACTTTACTGCAGTAATAATCTCTGATATATATTTTGTCTCCAGGAGGATTTAGGAGAAGAATTTTTCTGCAATTTTTTGTTCCAGTCATTGTTCCAGTCATTGCTCCGAACACAGTATAAAATATTATTATTAAATTATTATTATTAAATTATTATTTTCTATACTATATATTTCTCAACCTTAATTTCCAAACCATGATAAATCCATCGATCATGGCCTGAATTCCAAGTGTTGATTCACCTTGTCGTCGATCCATGAAGACTATAGGTACTTCTTTTATCTTAAATCCCTTGAAATAAGAATTATAGAGGACTTCTTGCACTATTTCAGGGCCTTTTGAGATGAAATCATCAAGGCCTATGCTTTCTATGACTTTTCTCCGAAAGCATCTAAAACCAGACGTGCAGTCGTAGACACTGATACCTAAGATTATTCTGATCAGATTTCTAGCGAGATAGGTTATTGTCTGCCTGACAAAACCTCTGTCCAAATCTTTTCCACCTTTGACAAATCGACTTCCAAGGACAACATCACATGTTTTGATGGTTTCCAATAGTTTTGGGATGTATTTTGGATGGTGAGAAAAATCTGCATCCATTTCAACTATTATGTCTGCACCTTCAGAGAGTGCGAATTTGAAACCAGCAATCCCAGCAAGGCCTCTTCCCTTATCCTTTGTCCTATGGAGCAGATGAGTGTGAGGATGTGTTTTTGAATACTCTTTTACAAGCTTCCAGGTTCCGTCTGGACTGTTGTCATCAACAACCAATATATGGAGATTTGGTACATTTAGTGCATTAATGGATTGCATAAGGTGCACAATGTTCTCTTTCTCATTATATGTGGGGATCATCACCATAATTTTAGGGTGATTTTTATCAGAATTCGTATTATTGGTTACTTTGATATTATTAGCTGATTTGATATTGGCTGAAATCTTTAATCCCCCTGACACATTTAATGAGATATTTACTGATGATTAGTATTTATAGTTTATTATTGCACATAAAATGTACCTGAAAGATTTATATAATTTATCATGTTTAATGATGATCTGATGAAGTTCAATTTTATATGGGTCGAGATCGCTGCGATTGTTCTGTTTGTATATCTTGCTTTAAATAACAGTATCGGCCATTATATTGGCCCTAGTATTGACCATGATATTCCTTATGCATATACTTCAAGTGATTCTTTCTGGAATCTGGCTATTTACGAAGATACTGCCCAGTCAGGAGATTTCAAGTATTATGGTGGGCATTTCCAAGGGGGTTTTGATGATGTGATTGCATTCCATCCTCCTCTGTTATACCACTTAGTCCCGCTCATTTCTGAAATATCAGGGATTGAAATTCATGACACCAATTGGTTTATTTTAGGATTTCTAATGATAAATAGCTGTTTGGTGATGTATTTAATTATCAGAAAAATAAATCGGAACGTGGCTCTGATGGCACTTCCGGTTATGCTTGGTGTGTTCTCAGTCCCGCATGCTGAATCGCTTTACCAGGGTTTATGGAGCTATCTGATAGCGACAATATTTCTGATCCCGTTCGGCTGGTCGATTATGCAAGGTTCTGAAAAGAACTCATGGACATATATTGGTATTTTTGGGGCATGCCTTGCTATGACCCATATTCCTGAGTTGGTTTTTGGATTTCTGTTTGTGATGGTATATATGGTCTTAAAGTTAGTCATTGCAAGATTTAATGTCGCAAATTGGTTTTCTGAGAACAAGAATGTGATTTTGGGAGGCATTTTTGCGGTTGTATTGTCTTTAAATTTTATTATAATATTTAATTATACCTGGCTGGCAAAATCTGGAGAGAAACTCAGTTTTGAACCACTGACTCAAGTCACAGGTTTAGGTATGCCGGTTGTACTGTTCAGTGACCTTGGAGTAATTGGATGGATGGCGTTGATTGGTGGACTGTTGACCATCTGGAATATAAAAAAGAATCCAGAACTATTATTTCCTGTATTAATGTTCCTCCTTGGCTTTTCAAATTATTTTCTTTTTGGAGCCCGAGGTCTTCAGACCAGATACTTCTGGCCGGTCTATATTGCGGCTTTTGTCGGTCTGCTGTTTTATTCGATTTTTACAGTAATTCCAAAGAATGTTGACCGGAAAGTCTTAACAATGGTTTGTACTATCATAATTTTTGCATTTATGATCTTCACAATATCACCCGCTGAATATAGGGGGAGTCTTGTTAACGCTGACAGATATGATACGCTTAAATATATATCTCAGTCCACTGAAGCAGACTCAAGAGTATTGTTTTTCTTTAGTGAAGCTCATAACCAGGGTGCGTTCCTTGTTTTGTCTGAGAGAGTCCCATATATTTTGTATATGAATAATGTGATTGAATATGCATCAAATAATTCTTATTCCAGGGTTTATAGAGGAAGTCTTGTTTCTGACGGTAAAGGTGGATTACCTTATCGAAATGGTCTGTTTGATTTTGGTTATCATCTTGATGAACCAGGTGTGACTATCGAGGATATGGATCTTTGCAGTTTTCCATATATTGTCTTTGACAGGAGGACATCTATGTCTCAGCTTAATCCAGTATTCCAATATTCTTTATCTGTAGCTGAAAAACTGATCAATTCAGGAAATTTCGCAGTGGTATATCAGAATGACCAGAATGTAATACTGAAAAACAACCTTGTTGGAGGGGATTGTGTTGAAATATAAGGATAAAAATCTTGATATTAAGTCTTATATTAATGACATCAAGTATTATGCATTGGCGTCTTTGGTTGTTAGTATTATCATGCAGATTGTCTTCTATGAGGGCAGTATTTTATCGTCTGTAATATTTGTACTCTCTTATTTTTACATGGGTCTACCAGGGGTTATATTTCTGAGCACGTTGAGTAAATTTGATCGGATGACCAAACTTATTGTCGGACCTATGCTTTCGATCGGTGCTGTCCTGATAATTAGTTATTTTTTAGGTTATTTCCTGGGTTTTCATATAATGTATCACTGGATGATTCCAGTTATCATTATTGCAATATTGATTGGATATAATTTTAAGAAACAGAATCCAAAACGCCCATCTTGATCAACCCTTCAAGTATGCCTGAAACATAATAACCGTTAAGCTTTTTGTAGCCCTTAGCTATATACAGGCGATAACCTTTCTTTTGACATATTGCTTTTACTGTTTTTTTCACATCATTTATTGCGTTCCGAACCAAAATAGCATTATATCCATTAGTTAATGGAAGAATATCATTTCCGCTGTCACCACAGTAATAAATGTCTTTTTTTGTCAACTTCTTTTGTCTGCGAATGTATTCTAATGCACCCAGTTTTGTTGCTTTTTTGGGAAGTAAATCTATTAATCCTAAATTATTTGTTTCATCAACGCTGTAAATTATCTCTACATCAAGGGATATGCTTTTTATGATTTTCTTGATCAGCTGCATAATCCTGTCTGAATCAGAAGTATCATCAAGATAATAACTTAGTTTTAAGGCATTCTGATGCGATCTTTCCTGAAGTCTGAGCGAGCCGATTGACATCAGGCTCTTTTTAAATTTATTAATGTCCCAGTTTTTTGTAATATTTGTTATATATTCAGGCCAGTTCTTGTCCTCTCTTAGTTTTTTATATATTTTCGTTCCGACCTCAGCAACGATGTAATCTGGTATGGGGGTGTCGTACTTTACGATAGCAGACTTCACTTCTTTTAGGTTTCTGCCAGTAACAAAGATTAGCATTGGCTTATGTGACTCAATGAATTTTCTGAATAAATACATAGAATTATCATATGGTTGTTTACCATTGGGTAATAAAGTCCTGTCAAGATCAGTGGCAATTATATAATTATCGGACATTGTCCCTTACTATTTCCTTAAACGCATTAAGGTATTTTGTTGCTGTAGTATCCCAAGAATAATTCTTCTTGACATTTAGAACCGCATTTTTGGAAAGTTCATTGTAAAATTCATCGTGCCGGAACATTTTCTTAAGTTTCTTTGCAATATCTTTTTTGTCCTTTACATCAATGAGCACTCCATTTACTCCATCCTCTATTATTTCAGATGGCCCACCATATTTAGTTGCTGCAACTGGCACACCGCATGCACCTGCTTCAAGAATAGTTAGACCAAATGGTTCGATGAAGGCAGGATTTACAAAGACTCCTCGATTTTTTGCTAAAAATCGGTAATATGCAGGCACTTGCTGACTGTAATCAAGCGAGATTCCTGGGAGAGCAATGTTATCATAGAGGTTAGTTTTTCTGATTATCCTGTTTATAGTGTCGATGGTGCGCTGTATACCTTTGTCAGCGCTCAATGTGTTAGCGAAGACGACAAGATTTGCCATAGATTGAAGTGCTTTGTCATCACCAAATGCCTTTAGAAGACCGTGAAGGTTTTTTCTTTTGTCAAGCCTTGTCAATACTGAAAATATTCTTCTTTCAGGGTGCTTCAGATCCTGATTAATCACATTTTTCATGAGGTTATACACATACCCTTCTTCTTCTGAATACGTTTTTCTAGGAGTATGAAATCTGTTAAGGTCAACTCCTGGTGGAATGTTTCTGAATTTGCTGACCTGTTTTTTAATTTTATAACCTGAATATTGTTGTTTAATCTCTTCGGTAGTGCTTCCAATTATTATTGAAGAGTTATCAATTGATTCCTGCTCTGCTTTAAGTCTCTTTGAGAAATGATATATTTTGTCATATCTGTCAATATTTGATTTGTTTACACCAAGCCGCTTCATCTTTGGGATACCAAGACTGTGTCCTGTATGGATCTGAGGTCTCTTATAGTACTTTGAGAGTTTTGCACATACTAAGCCTGAATCAGCGTAATTACTATGGAATATGTCAGGTATCCTTCCCTTTTTTGCGATATATTTCTTTACATTTTTTATGAATGTTCCTAGATGAGGCCATAATCTGACTTTTTTGATATACTTTTTTGGACCACATTCAATTCTGACTATCCTAGCTTTTTCAGATATTTCCTCTATCTCATCCGAATATCCAGGATAATGCTCATCCTGAATTCTACGTGTGAATATTTCTATCTCATCAATTTCTTTTTTTTTGCTTAATGCTTTAACAAGTTCAAGAACATAGACTATCTGCCCCCCGGTGTCTTCGTCTCTGCCGAGTTCGAGATTAACTGATCGAAATAATCCGTGCATAGAATGTATTTGGACGTACAATCCCATGTATTATCTACCCCCACTGTCGTAAGAATAGATACGATTAAGATACGATTTGATCATGTAAGTCAGATATGACATCTAACATATAACTCAAATAATGATATATATGTCTTTCGATTTGATGGTAAAGTCAACTAACGTGGGTTTGGGTAACAAATATATGCAAAGCAGATTTTGGGACTGTAAATTACTCTATTTACAGTAAATTCTTCTTTGCAAAAAGGATTCATCGTTGTGTTTCTCCGTCGATGAATCTGGACATAAATTTTGCTTTTTACAAAGAAGAACCATTTAACCCACTTAAGTTGACTTTGCCCGATTTGATAGTATTGTCAAATGATATTGTCACAAATGATATTGTCAAATTAATTGTACATATAGCTGTACACAATATCTGTGATGTTGAAATCTTCACAAGGATTGAGTTATATCATCAAGGACTTCAATGGCAGCTCTCATTCGATCTTCTGCACCTGTAATGGCTCTACCGATAACCAATATTGATGAACCATCTGAAATTGCATTTCCAGGTGTAAATACTCTTCTCTGATCTGAACCAGCACTTGTATGCGGCCCTTTAATTCCAGGTGTGACAAACATAAAGTCAGCGGGAAGTTGATTTTTAATATGTTTAAGATCTGCTCCACTGCATACAATACCATCCAAACCTGCTTTTTGTGTAAGTTTTGCTAGTCGCAATACTTGTTCTTCGACAGATCCGTTAATATTTAATTGTTCATTTAGTATGGATGTATCGAGACTTGTGAGCACTGTTACTGCAATCACTTTTGGTCGTTGCATTGAGGCATTTGTATGATTATAAGAAAGTTTTTCTTTCATCCCTTCATTAACGCCCTGCAAGGCAGCTTTCATCATATCTAATCCACCTGATGCATGCACATTAAACATATAAACGCCCAGTTGGGTTGCTGCTCTGGCTGCTCCTTTGACAGTATTTGGGATATCATGGTATTTGAGATCCAGGAAAACGTCTGAGCCGTATGACTGGACAAGTTTTACTGCCTGCGGCCCGAATCGTGTGAATGTTTCTTTTCCAATCTTGAATAATCCTACATAAGGACTTAGCTCTTCCACTAGTGCTTTGATCTCATCGAGTGAATTTAATCCGTCAAGCGGTAGGCAAACACGCTGTCTTGCCAGTTTTTGTTTTTCGTTTAGTTCATCCATTTTCGTTTAGTTATTTTCCTTCATGTTCAGATTTGATTAAATTTTACTTAATATCATTCAGATATTAATTTTTGGGTTCGGCATTTGGAAATCCATTTTTTGGTCCCCATCCTGCTGGGTCTGCGTTCCATGATTGCACTAAGTCAAGCTTTTGTGTATCAACAATATTATTCTCAGCTGCGACTTTGGTCAATTCTGAAAAGGTTGTCAAAAAAAACGTATCACATTTTGCTTCTTCAAATTTCTTGCGTGCTTTTTCAAATTCGTATGTGAAGATTGCTATCATTGCAATCACATCCGCACCAGCCAGTCTGCATGATTCAACAGCATTTACACTGCTCCCACCTGTGCTGACGAGGTCTTCAACGACCACAACTTTCTTTCCATCAATATCACCGCCTTCTATCAATTTATTCTGGCCATATCCTTTTGATTTTTTTCTGACATATACCATTGGTTTTTGCAATTCATCTGCTATCCAAGCTGCCCAGCAGATTGCTGAGGAGGCTGTTCCGGCAATTATGTCTGGATTCAATTCCTTGATCTTATCAACAAAAGCAGTAGTTATTGCCTTCCTTTCTTCTGGATAGTACATGAGACGTCGATTGTCACAATAGATAGGACTCCTGATGCCAGAAACATATGTATATGGTTCTGTTGCATTTATTGTCACGGCTTTTTTATCCATAAGGATATTTGCAATTTGAGATGATTTTTCCATTATTTTCCACCAAATTCCAGCGGCATTCCCGCTCTTTTACTATTAATCTTCTTATTTTCAATAACTAGTTGCCCATTAATAAGAACATAGACAGGCATTCCACAAGCCATCCTTCCATCAAAGGGTGTCCAAGAACATTTGGATGCTATGTCTGCATTTTTGAGTTTTATCTTTTGATCAGGATCATAAATGACGATGTCTGCATAATTGCCTTTTTTAATAGAACCTCTGAGGTCTATATTGAATATTGATGCTGGATTTGTACAACACAGTCTGATGATGTCTTCTTCAGTAAGATTGTTCTTGCTTACCTCATTTATCATCAATGCAAGCATGGTTTGAACTCCCGGCACTCCGTATGGCGGATTTTGAGAGGTTTTTTCTTTTATAGTATGTGGTGCGTGGTCAGTGCCTAATGTATCTACGATTCTGTCTTTAATTGCGTCCCAAAGAGAAGCTTGATCGTCTTTGGTTTGAAGTGCAGGTTTCATGGATAGAAATGGTCTATTTTGAGATGTGACATCCTCTTTTGAGAGTATCAGATGATGTGGTGTCACTTCAACAAAAACATTTTTGGTCTTATTTTGCCTGATATATTCTATTTCGTCTCTTCGACTGATATGACAAAGGTAGAGCTTTGTTTTGTACTCTTTTGCCAATTCCATAGCTTTCTGAACGTTCTTACCTTCTGCATGTACAGAGATTATTCCAGACATCCTTCCGACAATATCAAATATTTTTGAAAGAGCTCTATCACTCTCAATAAGCATATTTCCCGTGGTAGCATCCATGAACAGTTTGACTGATGCTACGTCTTTTTGGGAAAGCATTGATTGCAATTGATCCACATTATCCATTGTGGCTGCTATGTGAAAACCATAATTGATTATACTCTTTTGAGCATAACTGCGCTTATTTTGAAGGTCAGAGATTGATACAAGAGGAGGATCGTTATTTGGCATGTCAATGATTGAAGTCACTCCCCCCAGTGCTGCAGATATTGAGCCTGTTGACCAGTCTTCCTTTGAGGATTGATTGAAATCACGAAAATGTACGTGTGGATCAATAATACCAGGTATTGTTTTCATTCCTTTGCAATCAATAGAAGTGTTCTCTGAATGCTTTGTGTCCAAATCCTTGATAATCTTATCAGACACAGACTCTGTAATAGAAGATATTATCTGACCATCAATATGAATATTTACAATCTGATTATTCATATTGCAGTTTTTAAGGATCATTTTATCAATTTCATAATTTTATATTGGAGTTTTTTCACCTGTCTTTTGTCGGGTGAACTTACCAAAATCACTAATCTTGACCAGTTCTTCTTTTTCAAATACTGGCCCGTCTATACATACTCGTTTTTTGCCGCAGACGCACTGTCCGCATACTCCAAATCCACACTTCATGTACCGTTCTAGAGATGCCTGACAGGGTATATCATTTTCGATGCAGATATCAACTACTTTTTTCATCATAATCTCAGGTCCGCAAGTATAAACCATGTCTGGCTTAAATCCGCTTTGAAGAAGTTCGTTGAGTGCATCAGTAGTAAATGCTTTTTTGCCAAATGAACCATCATCTGTTACAAAAGTCGAGTCGGGAAATCGTTTTGCATATATCAGGTTGGCTTTGCTCCTTGCTCCGATTATCACTTTTGGCGCTGATTTTTTGTTGACACTCAATGCATCTATTAGTGGTGCTATTGGTGCTGCACCGCATCCGCCTCCAATAACAATAGTCTTGGCTGAGTCAGATACTGAGTCAAACAATTTAAATGAATTACCATATGGACCTCTAAATCCCACTTTATCGCCTGGCTTCATTGCAAAAAGTGCTTTTGTAAATCTGCCTTTCTCCTGAACAGAGATTCCAAATGAATCCTCATTGTGATATGATATTGTAAATGGTTTCTCATCAAGCCTTGGTATCCACACCATTACAAACTGGCCTGGTTTAAAGTTCATCTTATATCTGAAATAAAATGTTTTGATATCTGAGCATTCTTGCTCAATACTTTGGATAGGAAGCACGTTTGGTAATTCTGATGGAAGACTAAACTGCTTTTCGCTCGGTACATCAATTCCGGAAGGTATCTGTTTTTTCGATGTTCCTATCTGTTCTGATGCTCGAAGTAATTTATTTGCATCATTCATGTGCAACACCTATTATTTCACTAACATTTGTGTAGTTGTTTTCTTTCAACCAATCTGACATCTCTTCTGCGATTTTATTGAATACTCCGACACCTCTGTAATAGACTGCTGTTCCAAGTCCAACTGCTGATGCTCCTGCCATCATCATTTCTATTGCATCTCGGCCAGTTGTAACTCCACCAATCCCAATGATGGGTATTTTAACAGATTTAAAGATGTCATAAACGCATCTGACTGCGATTGGACGCAGTGCTGGTCCACTCACACCACCTACTTTAAAATCAAGGAAAGGTTTTGCTGTCTCTATGTTTATGACCATTCCTGGTCCCAGTGTGTTGCATGCTGATATCGCATCTGCTCCTGCCTTTTCAGCTGCTTGAGCCACTGTGCCTATTGAATCAATATTAGGCGACAGCTTGACAATGATTGGGAGTTTGGTGTGCTTTCTCACTGCTTTGGTTATTGCTGTGGTTGCTTGAGGCGTTCCTTGACCTGCTAATGTACCAAATCCGGGTGTGTGAGGACAGCTAAGTGGTATTTCTACTGCTGCAAACCCGTCGTGCAGGAAATTTTTTGCCATGTATTCAAAATCTTTTGGTTCTGATCCAATTATACTTGCAATTACAGGGATCTTTACTGTTATTTTGGAGAATTCTTCTTTGGCTATGTCCAGTCCTGGATTGGAATAACCAACAGCGTTCATCAGTCCTGCTTCATATGCCAAGATAACTGGATTAGGATGGCCTGATCGTGGTTCACGACTTATTGATTTTATGACTACTGCTCCAGCACCGTTTTCCTCAAGCGTCTTAAAATATTCATTTGATACTCCCAGGATTCCAGAAGCTAGGATAAGCGGATTTTTCATGCTGATTCCACATAAGTTGATCTTAAGTTCGTTCATTGTAATTCAAATTGTTCCTTCATTGGAATTGTCTCACAATTTTTTAAGGTAATATGAAAATGTAATATACTAATGTAATATGTTAATGTATTATACTAATGTAATACAGTGATAATGTAATTTTACCATGTAATGTTACTTTATTTAATTTCAAGCTCACTTGTATCTATGCATCTTTCACAGTAATGGCATCTGGCTTTTACAGGTTTTCCTCCGACAACTGTAAAGAGGGTTTTCATTTCTGTATGGTTAGTTATGCAGTTTGGATTTATGCAAAGGGCAATATTGTCAAGCTCATCTGGGATCTTCACGATCTGCTTGCCTTCAACTTTGTAGTTCTTGATTATACTGACTGTTGCGCTTGGTGCAATTAGGGCAATTTTATTGACCTCTTTATCTGTAAGAAATTTGCCACCAATCTTGACTATACCTTTTTTGCCCATTTTGCCGCTTTTCAGATTAGTCGCTACTGTAAGTACATCATCGTACTGTCCAAGTCTTAGGATCTGGGCTACTTTAAAGGTCTGGTCTGCTGGGATATGATCGATTACAGTACCTTCTTTTATTGCGCTGATTTTGAATTCTTTCATTCTATCACCCCGCTAACCAGACAGATTAATGCCTGTCTTATAGGAATGCCGTTTCCTGCCTGCTCAAAGTATATGGCATGAGGTGTCTGGTCGATTTCAGGTGCAATTTCATCGACCCTTGGCAATGGATGCATTATCCTCATAGTTTTCTTTGCATTCTTAAGGAGTTTCTTTTTGATAATATAGACCCCTTTCACCTTCTCGTAATCCATGGGGTCTGGGAATCTTTCTTTTTGTATCCGTGTAACATAA
This sequence comes from Candidatus Woesearchaeota archaeon, assembly GCA_021734865.1. Classification (GTDB taxonomy): domain Archaea; phylum Nanobdellota; class Nanobdellia; order Woesearchaeales; family JAIPIC01; genus JAIPIC01. Next base: position 20,974 of record JAIPIC010000022.1, read on the forward strand.
AGGACATCCACATCATTGATTATATCTTCGATTTTCTCAGTTACTGTGTATTTAATTTTCTTTGAATCAAGCTCATCGAGATATTCTTTTGGCATGGCCAGGGTTTCTGGTGCCACAAACATCATCTCAGTTTTGAAATGTGTCAATGCAGTAGCAAGTGAATGGACTGTTCTTCCGTATTTCAAGTCGCCTACAAATCCGATTTTTAGTCCGTCGATCTTTCCAAAGGCTTTTTGTATAGTAAAAAGATCAAGGCAGGTCTGGGTTGGGTGCTGATTGGCTCCGTCGCCTCCATTAATAACAGGTTTTTGTGCTGCTTCTGCTGCAAATCTTGATGCACCTTCGACTGGATGTCGCATGACAATAATATCAGCATACCTGTCTACCATAGATATGGTGTCAAAAAGTGTCTCCCCTTTTGCTACCGATGTGGTGCTTGGGTCTGATACACTTATGACCTTACCGCCAAGCCTTTTCATCGCAGTACCAAAACTGAGCTGTGTTCTCGTCGAAGGCTCAAAGAATAGGCTTGCCATAATCTTACCTTGCATATGCTCTTTATAATTTCCAGAATCAAAATACTTAGCTGTATCAAGAATATGGAGTATCTCTTTTTTTGTGAAATCCCTTATTGATATTACATCTCGGCCTTTGAACTGCACGGTTACCACCCCAGTGTATTTATTATGCTCAATTATTTAAGTTTTTCCTCAATAATCCATTACTAATAGACTGTTATGCAATCTGCATCATAAAAAAATCAATCATCCTGATGGTACTCATCCCATGATTTGATTTCCAGCGAATCTAAGTCATGGATCTGGACAGCATCTGCGAATAATCTTGTGAGCTGTGTGTTGTTTATCAGAGGAATATTAAAATCAATAGCGAGTCTTCTTATGTAGGAGGTATCATTAATAGTCTGGGGTTTTGTGTCATCAGGCATACTGATCACCATATCTAGCTTTTTTTCAAGAAGGAAAGTCAAAACATTTGGTTCTTTTTTCTCGTGAATTTTATGAAGGATGTCAGCATCAACTCCATTTTCATTGAGGAATTTTCCTGTTGAGGATGTTGCATATATTTTATAACCCTTTTTGACTAGCTTTTTGACTGCTCCAAGAATCTTATATCTATTATTGTCACCGCTGATGCTCACTAAAATGTTCTTTTTGGGCAATGTGAATCCTGTCGAGATTAATGATTTCAGGAATGCTTCTTCTACACTATTCCCAAAGCAAGCTACCTCTCCAGTTGATGCCATCTCTACACCAAGAACTGGATCGACTCCTTTTAGTCTTGAAAAGGAAAATTGAGGGGCTTTTACCCCAACATAGTCAAGGTCAAGGCAGGTGCCGTTAATTTTCTCAGTCTCTTGGCCAAGGATAACTTTTGTCGCTATATCGATGAAGTTAATTTTCATAACTTTTGAGCAGAAAGGAAAACTTCTGGACGCTCTTAGATTAAGCTCAATTACTTTTATATGATTATCTTTTGCAAGGAACTGGATATTAAAAGGACCAGATATGTTCAAATTCCGGGCAATCTTTTTTGTACATTCTTTTACCTTACGGATTGTCTCAACATAGAGTTTTTGTGCAGGTAGGACGACTGTAGCGTCACCGCTGTGCACTCCTGCATTCTCAATGTGCTCTGTTATTGCCCATACTTTAAGTTCTCCCTTACAGGCGACTGCATCCATCTCAATTTCCTTGCAGTTTTCTATGAACTTGCTTATCAGAACAGGATGTTCTGGAGATACATCGGATGCTTTTTTAATGTACTTTTCCAAGGCTACATCATCGAATACAACATTCATTGCAGCACCGCTTAAAACATAGCTTGGTCTAATGAGTACAGGATATTGGATGTTTTTTGCAAACTTTATGGCGTCCTTCACACTTGTGAGTTCTTCCCATTCCGGCTGGTCAATCTCCAATTCGTCGAGGAGCGCTGAGAATCTGTGCCTATTTTCAGCATTATCGATACTTGTTGGGCATGTGCCCAGTATTTTAAATCCAGCAGTATGTAATGGCATTGCGAGGTTATTTGGCACTTGGCCTCCCATTGAGACAATAAGTCCTTTTGGTTGTTCTAGTTCATAGATATCCATGACTCGCTCGAGTGAGAGTTCTTCAAAATAGAGTCTGTCACAGGTGTCATAATCTGTGCTGACTGTCTCAGGATTATAATTAATAAGTATTGTTTTGTATCCAAGTTTATTAGCTGTTAGGACGGAATTTACACAGCACCAGTCAAATTCAACACTGGAACCTATCATATAAGCACCTGAACCAAGTACAATTACTGATTCAGTATTTGATTTAATATTTGATTTTGTATTAGATCCAGTATCAGCTGTATTGGATTCATTACTCAATTTTGCATTCCTTGATATATTTGTTTGGACACCTGATAGCTCAATATCGTGCTCTGTGCCGTTGTATGTCATATATAGATAATTTGTTTGTGCCGGATATTCTGCTCCAAGTGTATCGATCTGTTTTACAAAAGGAAAGATGTTATGTTTTTTTCTTGATTCTCGAACATGAGTTTCTGATTTTCCTGTTAGCAATCCAATCTGCTTATCAGAGTATCCAAGCTGTTTAGCTTCCAGTAGTAGATCTGTATCAATATTTCCTTTCTTTAGCTTTTTTTCAATGTCAAGTACGTTTTGTATCTTATACATGAACCAACGATCGATTCCAGTCATTTCGTGAATCTCATCGATTGTCTTGCCATTTCTGAGAGCTCTTACTACTGCAAGAATTCTTTTATCAGTGGGATTTTTAAGTTCTTCTGATAGGTCTTTAAAATCAATCCCATCATTGCATACTAATCCATTGTATCCTATCTGAAGCATTCTCAAAGCTTTTTGAATAGTCTCCTCAAATTTTCTGCCAATCGCCATAACTTCTCCGACGGATTTCATTTCTGAACCAATCTGCTTTTTTACTTGTCTGAACTTTTGAAGGTCCCATCTTGGAACTTTGACAACAATGTAATCGAGTGAAGGTTCAAAACAACATTTTGTTTTTTTGGTTATGGAGTTTTCCAGCTCATACAAGGAATAACCTAATCCAAGTTTTGCCGCAATAAAAGCAAGAGGATAACCTGTAGCTTTTGATGCAAGTGCTGATGATCGTGATAATCTTGCATTGACTTCAATTATTCTGTAATCCTCACTATTTGGACTGAGAGCATACTGAATATTACATTCGCCCACGATTCCAAGATGTCTGATCACTTTTGTTGCTATTGATCTCAGTTTATGATACTCAGAATTGGATAATGTTTGACTTGGTGCAACAACTATGCTTTCTCCTGTGTGGATGCCCATAGGATCAAAATTTTCCATATTACAGACTGTGATGCAGTTGTCACTGGCGTCTCTGACCACTTCATATTCGATCTCCTTCCAACCACCAAGATATTCTTCGACGAGAATCTGACCGACCTTAGAGAATGCTTTTGATGCAAGGTCTTTCAGTTCATCTTCATTTTGAACAACACCGCTTCCCATTCCACCCAGAGAAAAGGCTGATCTCATCATCACTGGATATCCGATTATATTAGCTGCCTTGCATGCCTCCTCAACAGTTTCAACTGCTTTGCTGAGTGGTGTTTTTGCATTTATTTTAGATAATGATTTTACAAAGAGATCACGATCTTCTGTTGTCCGGATTGTCTCAACTTGAGTTCCGAGAACACGGACATCATATTTTTTCAGGACGCCCGAGTCGTGAAGTGCAAGTCCGCAGTTGAGTGCTGTCTGACCTCCGAAGGCAAGAAGGATTGCATCTGGTTTTTCTTTTTCGATTATTTTTTCCACAAAATATGGATTGACTGGCAGGAAGTATATTTTATCTGCGATGTGCTCTGATGTCTGGATAGTGGCAATATTTGGATTTACTAGGATTGTATTGATGTTCTCCTCTTTTAATGCTTTGATTGCCTGGCTTCCGGAGTAGTCAAATTCACCTGCTTCACCTATCTTTAATGCTCCACTACCAAGGACAATTGCTTTCTTTACTCCATGATGAACCCTAACGGCTTTTTTTGGTATTTCATCTGATCCCACTGTTATTGAGTTTTCATGATTCCTTTGTTCGTCTGTTTTTGTCATTCTGCTCAAATCATTCTGATCTTATTGTATTAATTTTCTCAGTTCGTTTTTTTATTCATTATTCTATTTTTACCGTTCTAATCATTTCAATTTTGCTACAAATCTGTCAAATAAGTAATCTGTATCTTTTGGTCCAGGAGTTGCTTCCGGATGGAATTGTACTGAAAAATACTTGCCTGATTCATGAATAATACCCTCATTTGTACCGTCATTGGCATTTATGAACCATTGTGACCAGCCTTTCTGGAGAGTTTTGTTGTCGACTGCAAATCCGTGATTTTGAGATGTTATGTAGCATCTTTTTGTTCCTACTTCAATGCAAGGTTGGTTCTGGCTCCTGTGACCGTATTTTAATTTATATGTATCTGCTCCGCTGGCAAGTGCAAGAAGTTGGTTACCAAGACAGATCCCAAAGATCGGTTTGTCCTGCAAAAGGGCCTTTTTCAAATTTTCAATAGTTGTTTTACAGGATTTTGGGTCTCCTGGCCCATTTGAGATAAATATTCCATCATAATCAAATTCAAAGAAATTAGAGTCATAGGGAACCCGGATCACCCGTATGTTCCTTTTTATGAATTCCCGGATGATATTATTTTTGACTCCACAATCAAGCATAATAATCGTCTTCTTTCCAGTATTGTTGTATGTTACTGGTTCCTTGATTGATACTTCACCAACCAAATCCTTGGTGTTAGGATCAACTATTTCAATATCTTTATCAATAACTATCTTTCCAAGCATAACTCCATGTTCACGGAGGTTTTTTGTCAGTTCTCTGGTGTCGATTCCGTATATTGCCGGAATGTTGTGCTCTTTTAGCCACTGTCCAAGATTGGATGAGGCATTCCAATGACTGTAGTCTCCTGAATAATCACTGACAATCAATCCATTGACGTGAATCTTATCCGATTCAAAATATGTCTGTATACCATCAATTTTATGATCTCTGGATGGCACCCCATAGTTACCTATAAGCGGATAAGTAAACACAAGTATTTGACCTCTGTAGGAAGGATCTGTAAGAGATTCTGGATAGCCAACCATTCCTGTATTGAAAACTACTTCTCCAGATTTACTGGTTTGTGAACCAAAGGAAAATCCACGAAAAATAGACCCATCGGAAAGAATTAGCTTTGCATTATATTTCTGTTTCATACTAAAAACATAAGGTGTTAGTGAAATGTTTATATAGCTTACGCTTCTGCAATATATATGATGGGAGATTAATGATATAGAAGACCAATATTATTATGAGCATTTCGATGTATTTGATCCCATTTATGTTATAGTTATTTGTGTACAATAGTTTTTCATGTACATTAGATTTAAAGATTATAATTAGATCTAAATATTATATATTTCTAAGATTAATAATAATGATAAAATAAGCTTATTTTATATTACTATTACCAGAATGAAATCATTCACTATCCAAAGAGTTACTATTTTATAATAATTATAAAGATTTTTATAGTTACATTGAAAAGTAGTATTAAAGTAAATAATCGAGGTATAATAATGGGTTTTTTGGATAAATTCAAGAAGAAAAAAGAGTCACAGCCTCTGGAGATACCAAAACCATCGGTTACTCCTCAAATGACACAGCAGAATGATCCTTTCTCAAGTATTCCAGGAATGCCAGATCAGGCAGGAATGAATACACAATTAAATCCTCCACAGCAAAATCAGACTCAAGGTTCAATTCCACCCCCATTTCCTAATCAACCAAGTGGAGCTCAAACTAACTTTAATAGTGTGAGTGAACCCCAAACTAACTTTAATAGTGGTGTATCTCCGGGTATGCCAGAAATGGATTTGCCTGATATTTCTACAGAAATCGGAGCTGTTCAACCTGATCAGCAGGACAATTCACAACCTGTTGAAGAAGAGACAGAAGAAACAGAGGATCTTGAACCTGATTCATCTGAAGAACAAGATGAGGAAGAGCAAAAAGACGAACCTATACCATTTGATGAATTTGAGAAAGAACAGGAGGAGCCTGACGAAGAAAGCGATGAGGAAGATACAGATTCTGAGTCAGATATGTCCGATGTGATAAGTCAGGAAAAGAAGTTCTCTGCTCAACGTGATGAATTATTACTGCCTAGAAACTTGGATACAGTTAAAGGACCTGTTTTTGTTGATAGTCATATTTATAAGAATGTTATCTCTCAAGTTAGTCTTACAAAAAACAGAATATCCAGCACAAAAGAGATATTCCAGCATCTTGATGAGAACAAAGTAGATACTGATCTGCAGATCAATAAATGGAAAGAAGCACTTGTTGATCTTCAGAAAAAACTGGTATTTTGTGATAAAGTACTATTTGAAAACTAAGGTGATATGAATGGCTAGTGAAAATGGAGCACCTGTCTTTGTTAAAGTTGATGATTATAAAGATGTCCTCGAGTTGGTTAACCTTCTGAAGGCCAAACTAGTTGAAGCGAGAGACACAATCAATGATCTGTATGAGCTTAAAAACGAAGAGGATGCGGAATTAGACTTATGGAATACAGAAATGGAAGAAATTGAAAGAAAAATCAATTTTGTCGATAAATCATTGTTTGAGCCTAAGATGTGAAAATGAAGAATAATATCGAAAAAGATGTATCCACTTTTTATGTGGAGATAAAAGATACAAAATCCTTAAGAAGAAGTTTTCTTGAGTCTTCACGAGAGACATTGCAGTGTTTGAAGAGATTGGATGCATATGCTCAGTTAAGGAAAGAAAAAGCACAACATATCAAAAAATTACGGACTATATCTAATAGTATAAATAAAAGCGTTGAAGAACTTCAAAATAAGCTCCCAAATATAAAAATGAGGGAGGAGACTAAACCTTTTGATGAAGCCGTTCACCTCCATAAAAAGAGGAAAAAAGCACCTCAGGCACCTGCGATCAAGAACGTTACAATAAATACTCGTAAGAAGATTGCAACAGAACTTGAGATACTTGAGGATGAATTAAACTCGATTGAATCAAAGTTGGATACTCTCTCAAAATAGGACTTTCTTAGGGTTAGCTTTATATATTTTCATCTTAATTCTATTACTCTTCCGATGCGGGGATGCCGGAGTATCTTTTACCAAAAGTAAAAGGTCCGGAATGGCCAAACGGGACAGAATTTAGTGTTGGCACTAAATGTTCAAACTCAAGTTGTTGAGTGATGAGGCGAAAGCCGATGAAATACTCGTATGAGCCATCTGTTGGCTTAGTGCCTACGGGGGTTCAAATGCACTGATACCAAGTTGTTACCGGGATCGTGCCTGAAAGTCCTCCTCCCCGCACTTTTTTTATTATTCTCAACACTTACAGGATAATCTCCTTTTTGCTCTGGTTGTTATTGATCATCATACTTTTATCAATTATTCTAGATGTAAATAATGGGTCTTTAGGTTGTCCTTTTTTATTAGACAAAATTTTTATAAGGATTAAGATACAATACGATAATATGGTTAATACAAGACGTAGTTGGGATTTGCTCTCAGAAGACAAAAGAAAAAAAAGCATAAGAGAACTAATTGATTTTATTAATAATGAAAGCAACGAAGAAATAGGAATAATTGCAGCAGAACGCATATTAGACTACTTTCTGCAGACTGTTGGGATCCAGCTTTATAATAAAGGAATAATTGATTCTATAAATCTCATGAAAGATCGTTTTGAAAATATGGAATTAGACCTTGAATCATTGCAAAAAGAATCAGATTAAGAAGCAAATCCGATAAAAAGAATGCTGTTACTAATGCTTCTATTCAGAATGTGCTCAGACTACTCTGATTGCCAGCAATAGCTACTTTTTTATAGGTTGCCCAGGTCTTTCTGAATATGTCAAAGTCACGATAATGCTTCTTTAAGAAAGCAATCGTGCGGGGATCAGAAGGATATCCAGATCCAAAATCATATCCTATTTTGTTCTTGATTTTTTCAATCTCACTGTCTCTTGTAACTTTTGCAAGAATTGATGCTGCAGCGACTACTGGGTACTTAAAGTCAGCTTTGTGTTCACATACTAGCTCTATTGAGTCCATATTAGATCCAATTAATGACCTCATTGTTTCGGTATATGCCTGGATATTGTTGGATGGGCAGTCCAGAATAGCTTTATTTGGGAGTAATTTTTTGATTATTTTAGCTGACAACTTTGCTTCAAGGATGTTTAGATTAGTTTTATTGATCTCATCATCAACTTCATCAGCATTGCAAATGACTATCATATTGTCTTTTACGATGTCCTGTATCTGTGAGAATTTCTGAACACGAGATGACGGAGATAGTAATTTTGAGTCCTTAACACCGATTTTAATGAGCTGTTCTTCTTGTTGTCCATCAATCAATACTCCACTGATGACCAACGGCCCTATGACGGGCCCTCTGCCTGCTTCGTCTATACCACATATCATTATAAGGTAGATTAAGAGAGGACTATTAAAGTTTTATGCCGGTATAATCAAAGGGCAATATCAACTTAAGTGGGTTAAATGGTTCTTCCTTGTAAAAAGCAAAATTTATGTCCAAATTCATCGACGGAGAAACCCAACGATGAATCCTTTTTGCAAAGAAGAATTTACTGTAAATAGAGTAATTTACAGTCCCAAAATCTGCTTTGCATATATTTGTTACCCAAACCC
>JAIPIC010000023.1 GCA_021734865.1 Candidatus Woesearchaeota archaeon
ATTGAGATTGATTTAATAAGAATTGCACATAATCTGATTTTAATAAAGAATCGGATAGGTTCTTTTCTTAATTTTAGTTGTTAATATAAGTTATTTTCTCACAATTTTAATTGCTAAAAGCAATTGTCGGACAGCCTCTGTATCTTCTTGGTTGCATGTTTACCTCCAACCAAGAAATAAGATAACATACTACTTACAGATATTTATAACTGTGCAATAATTACGGTTTAGAACAGTTTCCTCTGGAAGCATACTTAATAAATAATCTTCATTATTTTCAATGCCATTTCTAAATCTCCAATTGACAAATCTCTCAAATTGAAGATCATCAAGTAACTCTCTACCTAACATGACCTCTTCACCAGTGGCTTTTATGTGCGCGAAATCTTTCCTGATTTCTAAAATACTTGAACCGTCTATATGCAATCGCTGGATAGTATCCAGTTCCTTGAACTCATGATAAGCCACCAGAGGCTCAAATTCCTCTTCTGGTATTTGATCATATATCACAAATATCTGGTAATTCCCAGTTTCTATCCTGTTTTCTTTTGGTGTTCCCCAGGATCTCCTTGGATATATACTAAATCCTACCTCGGATAGCTCGCTATCAATAGGAAGGTCAGAACTGCCTATCCTGCCATATTCAAAGTTAGGATCTTGACTTACAGATCGGCTGACTTTATCCCAAAATCTTACACGCTGTTTATCTTCATAGAGGGATTCAAGCTTTTTGAATAGAAAATATTTTGAATGGAAAACATGTTCTCCAGATACAAAATGTGCTTGTTCTCCATTGAGTCCACACTCAGTCATGAGTTCCTTGTTAATGATGATGTATGGTAAACAATGGTAATATTGTTTGCATTTCTGTTCAAGCACTGATTCAGGAATTACACCCTGACTGGACTCAATAAAATGTTTTATCTTATATTCACATCCTTCTTCTGGCAACAAATATCTCATATCTGTGTGAAAAGCCCTCAATTTTATAAATTTATTACTACTTGGTTGTTAATTGCTGAGTATTTGATATATAAATGATTTAGATAATTTTGGTCAAAAAACGCAAAAAACACATATTTTTCACCTATTTTTACGCAAGCTTTAAATTTGATGCCTGTTTCTTAATCTTTTTCAGGAATGCTATTTCTGATAAAATACAATGGTATATTACGGAATCACCAAGTGCAATGATTGTATCAAAATCAATCACAGTAAGGAGATCATAGTGATTAATAGCCATTTGAAGTACAGGAGGAATGTAAAATGAATGGAACAGTCAAGTTCTTTAACGACATGAAAGGATTTGGTTTCATTGTTGCTGACGACGGAAAAGAATATTTCGTACATCAGACTGGCCTGCAAGAGGGAGTAACTCTACAGGACAACGACAGTGTAACCTTTGATGTCGAAGAAGGAGAACGAGGACCTAAAGCAGTTAATGTTGCTAAGGAATAAATCGTACAACTAATTCGTACAACAAAAAACCGAAAGGTTTATATATTTATGATTTTTATTTTTTATTAGTGGTAAATTTAGGAGTTTTTCGCGAAGGCAAATGGCCTGGCGATTAGAAAAAGCACTTGCACAGCATTTCGCTTTTTCTAACACAAGTGCATTTATGCATTGATAACAATAATCTAATTTCATCCACAGAGGTTAAAATGATAACATTTAATGAATTAAACTTAAGTGATGATCTAATGAGATCAATCGACAAATTGGGATATGAAAATCCCACACTCATACAGGAAAAATCAATCCCTTCCATTTTAGAAGGTAAGGATCTTATGGGCGAATCAGCAACAGGCTCAGGTAAGACCTTAGCATTTGGTTGCGGAGTAATAGAGCGAGTAATACCTAAAAAGGGATTACAGGCACTTATACTGACACCAACACGGGAGCTTGCAGAACAAGTCAGAACTGAAATTGATAATCTGGCTAACAATAAAAAGCTCAAGATAATATCCATTTACGGAGGAGTATCAATTAATCCTCAATTTGCAGCCCTAAAAAAGGCTGACGTCGTAATTGCTACACCAGGACGGTTCTTGGACCATCTTGAAAGAAGGACTGTTGATACAAGCAAAATCAATCTTATAGTACTAGATGAAGCGGATAGAATGCTTGATATGGGTTTTATCGATGACATTGAGAAAATTCTGAGCGTTTGCCCAAAACAAAGACAAACATTATTCTTTTCGGCAACATTCGCAAATAGAATTGAAGAATTAGTCAGGAAACATTCAGTTGATCCGGTCAAAGTTTTGGCCAAAAAACAAGTTGACCCTGAAAAAATGAAACAGTTTTATTATGATATCCCAAAGAATCTAAAAATGTCATTACTGATTCATCTCTTAAAGAATGAATCATCAGATCTCGTCATGGTATTTTGCAACACAAGAAAAAGTACAGATCTTGTTGTTAAGAATTTACGTGCCAATAAGATTGATGCAATCGCTATCCATGGCGGATTCACTCAGAATAAACGAAGTCAAGCGATGGACACATTTAAGATCGGAAAAGCTGGTGTTCTTGTATGTACAGATGTTGCAGCACGAGGAATACACGTCGAGCACATATCTCATATATATAATTATGAGGTGCCGGCAGACCCGACAGACTATGTGCATAGGATAGGCAGAACAGCAAGAGCAGGTGAGATTGGACAAGCAATAAATCTCATATGTGAGTATGATCATGAGAACTTCTCAAGGATATTCCGAGAGTTTGATTTTGAGATAACCAAGATTGAAAGGCCATACATTGAAAGAGTTGAGTTAATCCTGCCTCCAAGAAGACCTCAAAGAAAGGGCTTTAGAGGAAGAAGGAGATAATTTTTAATTTTTTATACCCTTTTTTTATACTCTTCAATTTATTTCTTATTATTTGTTAATTTTATCTAGCATTCTTTTAATATTTTATTGTTAATATTTGTGCTGGCATTTTATAATTTATTATTATTTCAACAATTCCAGTATCATATCTTCACTAAAATTTAAATATCAAATAACCAATCCCATATTTCTATGTCAGACTACTATGAGATGGCCAAGAAATGGCAGAAAAGATGGGAAGAATCAAAAGTTTTTAAATCAAAAGCAGACAAATCCAAGAAAAAATTTTACTGTCTGGAAATGTATCCATACCCATCAGGTAAACTTCATATCGGCCATGTCAGGAATTACTCGATAGGCGACAGCTATGCGCGTTACAAAAGGATGAAAGGGTTTAATGTCTTGTATCCAATGGGATATGATGCTTTTGGTCTGCCAGCTGAAAATGCAGCCATAAAGAATAAAATTCATCCTGGAGAATGGACTCTTGATTCAATGGCAAGCATGCGCAAGCAGCAGAAAGAATTGGGTTTCTCGTATGATTGGGACAGGGAAATTGCTTCTTTGCAACCTGAATATTATAAATGGAACCAATGGATTTTTACTCAGATGTATAAAAAAGGGCTTGCGTATAGAAAAGCAGCTTCAATTAACTGGTGTCCTGGCTGTAATACCGTGCTTGCAAACGAACAGGTTGAAGATGGGAAGTGCTGGCGATGTAAATCTGAAGTGGATCAAAAGAAACTCGAACAATGGTTCCTAAAGATTACAGATTATGCAGATGAACTTCTAAAAGATCTTGATAAGCTAGACGAATGGCCAGAAAAAGTAAAGATAATGCAAAAGAACTGGATAGGCAGAAGTGAGGGTGTGACACTTAAATTTGATGTTGTGGATGAAAATGGTACAAATATTGATGAGATTGAAACATTTACAACACGAGCTGACACAGTGTATGGTATAACCTATCTTGTTCTGGCTGCAGAGCATCCGAAGGCTATCGAATGGACCAAAGGAACTGAATATGAAGAAAAAGTCAAGGAATTTATAAAAAAAGTAAAAAAACAGACCATTATCGAGCGTACAGCCGAAGGAAAGGAGAAAAACGGCATCTTTATTGGAAAATACTTTATTAATCCATTTACTTCCGAAAAATGTCCTTTGTGGATAGCTGATTATGCGCTTTATGAGTATGGAACAGGAGCAGTGATGGCTGTGCCGGCTCATGACCAGAGAGACTTTGAGTTCGCAAAAAAATATGATCTTCCGATAAAAGTGGTGATTAATCCTGATTCTTTTGATCTGGATGCCCAGAAAATGAATAGGGCATATGCAGAAGATGGCACCATGGTCAATTCTCAGGGATTTAATGGAATGCACAATCGGGATGCGCTTGATGACATCAAGAAACTTGCAAAGGAAAAAGGCTGGGGCGAACCGACTATTAATTTTAAGCTCAAAGACTGGCTAATATCAAGACAAAGATACTGGGGAACTCCGATACCAATGCTCTACTGCGATAAATGTGGCATTGTACCCGTACCAGACGAAGAGTTGCCAGTCATGCTTCCGGAAGATGTTGAATTTACAGGGCATGGTAATCCTTTGACTACATCCAAGACCTTCCAGCATTCAAAATGCCCATTATGCGGCGCACAAGCAAGGCGTGAGACAGATACAATGGATACCTTTATTGATTCATCCTGGTATTTCTTCAGATTTACAAATCCTGAACATCATTCTGACATGGTCGAAAAGGAAGAAGCAGATTATTGGATGCCTGTTGATCAATACATAGGAGGCATTGAACACGCAATACTCCACTTGCTATATGCAAGATTCTTCACAAAGGTTATGCGAGATCTTGGACTGTCACATGTTGATGAACCGTTTTCACGATTATTGTGCCAGGGCATGGTAATAAAAGATGGAGCAAAGATGAGTAAGTCGCTAGGAAACACTGTTGACCCATCTGATATTATTACAAAATATGGACCAGACACAGCAAGACTTTTCATATTATTTGCAGCCCTGCCTGAAAAGGAATTGGATTGGAACGATCAAGGAGTTCATGCTGCATACAAGTTCCTCAATAGAGTTCAGAGACTGACTGAAAACGATATGGAGAGAGGATTCAATATTGAACAGATGCCTGAATCATTAACTAATGCAGACCGAAGCATCATAGGCAAGCTGCATAAGACTATCAAAAAGATAACTCGTTTATTTGATACAATGTCTCAATCACTGGCAATTGGAGCATTGATGGAACTCGTCAATGACATAAACAAATACACCACATCCGGAAGTGGAACAAGCTATAATAAGAGTGTATTCAGATACCTTCTTGAGAATCTGATAATCATGATTTCTCCTTTTGCCCCTCACCTCGCAGAAGAGATGTGGGAAACGATCGGAAATGAAGGATTTGTAAGTGTTTATCAGTGGCCTGAATTTAAAGAAGAGTATATTGACAAAGAAGCTCAAGCATGTGAAGATCTTATTCATAATATTCGGTCAGGTATCCAGTCTGTCCAGAAACTCACCGAAATCAAACCGAAACAAATGAAATTATTCATACCTGATGCTTGGAAATATGATTTATATAAATTAGTTGCTCAGAAGTTTTCAGAGACACATGATTTTCAGACAATAATGAAAGAAGTGATGTCTGATCCAGGTATTCGCTCACATGGAACTCAGGTTTCCCAGATAATTAATTCAGTAGTTAAGAACCCTTCAAAATTCCCAAAACACGTACTATCCATGGAAAAAGAAATCCAGACGATTGAAGAAAATCGAGATTTACTTGGTCAGGAATTTGATATGGAGATAGAGATAATCAAAGAATCAGATGCAGAAGAAAATAAAGCGAAATCAGGCTTGCCCTCGAGGCCAGCCTTCATTCTTTATTAACCGGTATAGTCATCTATTGTATCTTCAAGTGCGTCCTCATCAGGCATATCATCTATACTGAAATCAAGACCATCATAATCAATTCCACTATATGTCTGTCCATTTGTTTGAGGCGTTTGAGAAACACTTGCATCGTCAACTTTGTTTGTATCAGTATTCTGGTTGTCATTACTTTTGTTAGCACATCCAGCTGCTAATAAAGCAAGAACAATCATGCATATTACTGCAATTCTAACTCTCATTTGAGTCACCTCCTTTAAGAGTGTTAATAATATTCTTCATTTCTTTTCCTGCTTCGGATAAATTGTATCGGAGCTCTTCTTTTTGTGATTCAGACAAGATTCCTGTTCCACTTTCCTCAATAATACTATCGCAATCCTCAAGATAGACCGTTACCTTATCAATCTGGTCACTTAATCCTGCATCAATGGCCGGATCTGTAATTAATTGCAAGGTTGCCCGAAATCTTGCTATATTCATCTTTGCAATTACATGTAAATTTTTACCTTCCTTGCATCCATTGAACATGCAGTTGTTATTGACGATACTCTTAATCTCGTCCATATCATTGGCTGCTTCAATTTGGCCCAATACATCATCCACAAAATCACCCGCTTCTGAGATTATGGATTCCATCTCATCAGTGTTTAGGTCAGGATTTTTTGCTTTCATATCATTAAGCTTTGTCTCAAATGCAGCCTTCTTGTCATAGTAACTTTGTGCTCTACTTTTTGCAAATTCTTGATTTGCAGCAAATTTGCATGAATTAAACGAATCTCTGTGAGTAGCAAGACTCTCTCGAAGTTCCGTTCTAACGGCCTGTGAAACATTCCATTCCTTGAAATCTTTAACTGATTGTCTCAGAGCCTGATTAGCTTCCTTCTGATTTGTTGCATAAGTGTTTCTTCTATACTCGGAAAAACCTGGATAATCATTACTGTCAATAAATTCTTTGAGTTTCACTAAATCATCATTTAAAATATCCACATATCCTGCCATGTCAGCCGCTTGTGGTACTCCTGCAATATAATCATCAATAACATTCGTTGTATAGTCTACCCTGCATTCGTCTACTGCATAATTCCTTAAAGAAATATCGTTCTTTCGGTCTGCTTCAGCACTAATAAATCCAGCTACTATAACAACTATCAGAATAGACATAAATATCTTAAATTTCATTGTATCAACCTCTTTTATAATATTGTACGTATATCTTCATACAATATCATTTATAATTGTTTCTAATAATAGTAAAGTCAACTAACGTGTGTTTGGGTAACAAATATATGCAAAGCAGATTTTGGGACTGTAAATTACTCTATTTACAGTAAATTCTTCTTTGCAAAAAGTATCCATCGTTGTGTTTCTCCGTCGATGAATTTGGACATAAATTTTGCTTTTTACAAAGAAGAACCATTTAACCCACTTAAGTTGACTTTACCCTAATAATAGATTATTCTGGAAAAAGTGAAGAGAATCGTTTTCATAATTCTGTTGCAGTTGAATCCATTAATACTTAAGGGAGATCAAAAAGCAGATGGTTTTTTGCAAAATAATATAAATCATTAATTATATGATAATCATATAGATAATTCGATGACGTAAAATGCCAAAGATTATTGACACCATCAGGACCAGGAAATCAGTAAGACAGTATCAAAAAAGTAAACTCAGTATGAGATTAATTGAACAATTGATAAACTCAGGAAGGTGTGCCCCAGTTTCTATGGACGATCATCATCCTTTTTTCTTTGCTGTTGAACACAGAGAAATACTTGATAAAATTTCAGATTATTCAAAAAAAACAATTTTAGCTGACTTGGAAAAAGGCAAAAGCCAGCATTACAAGATGTATACAAAAATTCTTATGAATCCTAATTTTGATATATTCTACAATGCACCACAGGTAATATTCATATTTGGAGATTCCAGGAATCCGCATTTTGTACAAGAATGCTCCTTCTCGGCAATGAATATTATGCTTGCTGCACATGAAAAAAATATCGGTACATGTATGGTTGGGTTTCTTAATGAAGGATTCATGCGATTCCTCAACAAAAGAATAATCATGCCTCAAACATATAAATTTACAGTAGCACTTTCTGTAGGTTATCCAAAGGGAAAAAACAAATCTGATAAAAGAAGGAAGAAATTGTATCAGTATCTAAGTAGAGACGAGATTCCTGATTAATTATTGACTGGAAAAGTAATTCTGCATCCAGTGGAAATAATAATTTTCCATTAGGTGTTAGAAAAATTCATTTTTTCGAAAACTAATTATAATCTATTTGCACTTCTTTCTATAAAGAGACACATTGTTTTTGTATATATTATTAGGTGAGCCACATGGATACAGTTGAAAAAATATGGATGGATGGTAAATTTGTTGATTGGAAAGATGCTAATGTCCACGTCTTAAGTCACGCACTTCACTATGGTAGTGGTGTTTTTGAAGGGATAAGGTTTTATAAAACGAAAACTGGACCCGTAGTATTTCGTCTAAAGGAACACATTGAGCGACTTTATTACTCTGGCAAATTCTTAAGATTGCTCCCAGAATACAAAATCGAAGAAGTTGAAGAAGCAGTACTTGAAACAATCAGAATAAATAAGGTTGATCAAGGGTATATAAGACCGCTTTTATTTTATGGATATGGTAAAATGGGACTGAATCCAAAAGGTGCTGATATTAATCTTGTAATAGCAGTCTGGCCATGGGGGAAGTACCTTGCAAAAGATAAAATTAAAGTTAAGGTGACAAAGTACATAAGGATTCATCCAGATTCGACTCATGCCCAAGCGAAAATTACAGGACATTATGTAAATTCAATCCTTTCAAATATTGAAGCTACTGAGAAAGGGTATGATGAAGCCCTTATACTGGACTACGAAGGCAATGTCGCAGAAGGACCCGGAGAAAACATCTTTCTGGTCGAGAAAGGTAAACTTGTAACTCCGCCAGCAAATCACATACTTCCAGGAATAACACGCTCAAGCATTCTTGAAATGGCAAACGATATGGGTCTTGAAGCTAGCGAAGAGACGATATCCCATAAAAGACTCTTGATGTCTGATGAATTATTCTTTACAGGCACAGCAGCAGAGATCACACCGATCTTTAAGATCGATGATTGGGTAATCGGAGAAGGTGAAATTGGACCAATCACAAATAAACTAATGGACGAATTCAATAAGGTTGTTACTGGTGAAGATCCAAAGTACAATAAATGGTTAACAAGAGTCTGACAGAGGATAAATCACTTTATATTTATCTCTGGATTTCTTTTTTATAAATTGATTTTTTTTAAAAATTAAACATGGAATCCTTAAGTTGCTAATATCTCATCGAAAAAAAAGGTTACTAAGACACTGAAAAAATTGTCTTAGTATGCATGGAACGCACTGTTTTTGTATGCATAATAAATCTTTGATTTCATTATGCTATGGTAGAATGGCAAATTTTGTTTTATAAGAAATAAGATAATTTTCTTGAATGTCTTTTAAAATAAATTCAAAAAACTGGTTACAAAACCTTTAAATATTATTATTGCCTACTATAAGTAATGATAAATCTAGCAGAGATATCCAAAATTGTTCTCGTACTGATTCTGCTAGTGATTATCCTATAATCTTCTTCTACCGGTCCCAAACAACAATAAACGACCGGTAGTCATCAATCTAAAATGATAATATTTGATACGACACTAAGGGATGGCGAACAAAGTCCGGGAGCTTCACTTACTATTCGGGAGAAGATTCTTATTGCAAAACAATTGGCCAGACTTAATGTAGATGTTATTGAAGCAGGGTTTCCCATTGCCTCTTCTGGTGATTTCCAGGCAGTTAAGCAGATAGCTCAGAATGTTCAAGGTCCCATAATATGCGGACTAGCTCGTGCCATGAATAAAGACATAGATCAATGCTGGGAAGCTATTCGTAATTCTAAAAAACCTCGAATACACACATTTATCGCCACATCGCAGATTCATCTGGAACAGAAACTCAGAAAAAGCAAGGAACAAGTAATTCAAATGACAGTTGATGCAGTCAAGTATGCAAAGCGATACTGCAGTGACATTGAATTCTCACCAGAAGATGCATCTCGCACTGACATTGATTATATGTGTGATGTTATAAGGGCTGCAATCAGAGCAGGTGCCACAACAATCAATATTCCAGATACAGTAGGATACGCTGTCCCAGAAGAATTTGGCAGACGCATTAAGTATGTTAAGGATAAGATTCCTGAGACTGAAGGAGTAATTTTGAGTGTCCACTGCCATAATGATCTTGGTAATGCAGTTGCAAACTCACTCGCTGGAGTCAAGAATGGTGCAACACAAGTGGAATGTTGTATTAATGGAATTGGTGAACGAGCAGGAAATGCAGCTACAGAAGAAATAATCATGAATCTTGCAACTCGTGGTGAATATTACAAGACAAAATTGAATATCAATCTCAAAGAATTATATAATACAAGCCGCTTGGTGTCAAATCTGACAGGTATAGATGTGCAGAGAAACAAAGCGATAGTGGGAAAGAATGCATTTGCACATGAAAGTGGTATACACCAGCATGGAATTATCCAAAACAGGGAAACCTATGAAATTATGAGACCAGAAGACGTGGGATGGGTGGGCGAGAATCTTGTAATTGGAAAACATTCCGGGCGGCACGCAATTACAAATATCCTACGAGAGACTGGCTACGAATTTAATGATGGACAAATCGAACAGATTACTAACAAGGTTAAAGAGCTTGCAGATAAAGAAAAGAGCATTGAGAAAGATGATGTAATTGCAATAGCTAATGATATAACACATCAATTAACTGATGATGAAACCATTGTCCGGATGATTGAAATGTCAGTCATGACTGGCAATATTACGACACCTACAGCATCTGTCAAGCTTCAGATAGAAGGAAAGACCAAAATTGGAACGGGTGTTGGAGTTGGACCTGTAGATGCAGTAAGTAATGCGATTAAGAATACTATCCAAGATGTAATGGGTAAAAAACTAAGATTGGCTGAATACAATCTGAAAGCAATCACGGGCGGCACTGATGCCCTTGCCAGAGTAGCAATCAAGATGGAAGATGAGAATGGCAATATCTTCAGAGCCGATGGGGTCAACGAAGATGTTATCCGAGCAAGTGCAAACGCTCTAATAAAAGGCATTAACAAAGCGATCTCCTACAATGAAAACATAAACAAACCCACTTCAGATAAAGACATCCATGATAAAATTATCTGTGGAAATGATGTACAGGTGTCAAAATGAAAGGAACAGAAGCAATCATTGAGACAATGCTAAAGTCTGGTACTGACACAACTTTTGGTTATCCAGGAGGATCAGTCATCCCTTTATTTGATGAATATCTTGAATATGAAGGGAAAATAAGGAATATTCTTGTCAGGCATGAACAAGCTGCAGCACACGCAGCTGATGCTTATGCAAGAGTCACAGGTAAACCCGGAGTATGCATAGCAACCAGCGGTCCTGGATCGACAAATCTGGTTACAGGAATTATGACAGCCTATATGGATTCATCGCCATTAATTGCCTTTGGAGGCCAAGTAGCTGTAGATTTGCTTGGGAACGACGCATTTCAGGAAGCTGATATGCTAGGGATAACAATGCCGATTACTAAACACAGCTTCCAGATTCGAAATGCAGATGAAATATCTGAGACTATTTTGAAAGCTTATAAGATCGCTACAGGAGGCAGACCAGGACCAGTATATATTGACTTACCTAAAGATCCGCAAATTCAGGAAACACATAAGTCAATACCAAAAGATGTGCACATAGAATCCTATCAACCAAAAACACATCCGCATACTCATCAGATAAATAAGGCTGCTCAGATGATAATGAATGCACAAAGACCTATTATTGTTGCGGGTGGAGGAGTTGTACTAGCAAACTCTGCAGAAGAGCTTACTTCACTCGCACATTTTCTTAAAGCACCTGTCACTACTACACTGATGGGTAAAGGATCGATCGATGAATCTGATCCGCTATCTCTTGGAATGCTTGGAATGCATGGAAGAAAAATTGCGAATTATGCTGTCCTCAATTGTGACCTAATGATTGCAATAGGATGCAGATTTAGTGACAGGATAACCGGAAATCTTGAATCCTTCGCTGATAACTGCAAAGTAATACATATAGATATTGACCCAGCTGAAATAGGAAAGAATGTCTCTGTCGATCTACCTATAGTCGGAGATGCAAAATTATCCTTGCTGGCTCTACTGAAAGCATTAACTGAAAATATAGCTAAAGATACTTCTTGGTATGAGCGGATTAGAGAACTCCAGAAGGAATGCAATTGTGATTACAATGAGAAAGCAAAGATTAATCCACGTAAGGTTCTTGACGAAGTTCTTAAAGTCAAGAAAGAAAATGACATAATCGCAACAGGGGTTGGACAGCATCAGATGTTCTCAGCTCATTTCCTGAAAATAAACAAACCACGTACATTTATCTCATCTGGTGGTGCAGGTACAATGGGTTTTGGATTGCCGGCATCAATCGGTGCCAAAACCGCAAGACCAAATGTTAATGTATTTGACATCGACGGAGATGGCAGTTTCCAGATGAACTCACAAGAACTTGCCACATGCGCTGAAGAAAACATCAAAGTGAATCCGATCATAATATCTAATCATTACCTTGGCATGGTCCGACAATGGCTTGAAATCTACTTTGGAAAAAGATATTCGCAGGTGAGTTTGGGTAAAAATCCTGATTTTGTTAAGTTAGCACAAGCATATGGATTGGATGGGACTTCAGTCACAAAACCTGACGAACTCAAAGATGCACTTCAAAACCAGCAAAAATCAAAGGACACATACATAATCAATGTTGAAGTCGAACAAGAATCAAACATTCTTCCCATGCTACCGCCCGGTGGGCACATAAAAGAAGCATTTGGAGGATGCATGGTGGCACCTGGCTGTTTTTTTAATAAGCGGTGATGATAAAATGAAAACTCAAAGACATATATTGGGAATACTGGTCGAAGACCAACCTGGAGTCATGGCACGTGTATCAGGACTTTTTGCCAGACGAGGATTCAATATCAATACAATCACAGTGGGAAGCACAAGAGACGCAGGAATATCCAAGATGATATTTTCAATCAATGGAGATGATAAACTTTTGGAACAAGTGGTCAAACAAGTTAACAAGCTTGTAAGTGTTATTAAAATCTCTGAATTGAAACCAAGCGATTCAATAATAAAAGAAATTGCACTAATAAAAATAAGTATCCCATCAGAAAATGCCAAATTTGACATAATTAAGTGTTCAGAAATATACAAAGCCAAGATAAGCGACTTGACCCATAAAAGCGCAATACTGCAGCTTCATGGAGAACCAGAAAAGATAGATGCATTCATCCATCTTGTAAAAAGATATGGTATCAAAGAAGTGAGCAGGACAGGAGTGACAGCAATGTCCAGAGGTATTTGTGTATTAAACAATAAGAATTGATTAGCTGAGGAATGAAAATGGACATGACAATAACAGAAAAAATACTTGCAAAGCATTCAGGAAAAGAAAAAGTGATTCCTGGAGAGATAATCAACGCAGATATAGACGTAATAATGTGTCATGATGTTACAACAACTCCTGCAATAGATCTTATTGAAAGTAATCAGATGAAAGTGAAATATCCTGAGAGAGTGGTAGTTATGCCAGATCATTTTGTGCCAAACAAAGACATTAAGTCTGCTGAAATGGTCAAAAAAATCCGAGACTGGGCAAAAACCAATAAAATAACATTCTATGAATTAGGTACCCATGGAGTATGCCACGCTCTGCTGCCAGAGCAAGGTTATGTTAAACCTGGAGAGACAATCATTTGTGGTGACAGCCACACATGCACACATGGAGCATTTGGAGCATTCTCTACTGGTATTGGCAGCACTGATCTTGCGGCTGCGCTTGGAACAGGAAAGTTGTGGTTTAAAGTCCCT
The DNA here is from genome assembly GCA_021734865.1 of Candidatus Woesearchaeota archaeon. Classification (GTDB taxonomy): domain Archaea; phylum Nanobdellota; class Nanobdellia; order Woesearchaeales; family JAIPIC01; genus JAIPIC01. Next base: position 13,741 of record JAIPIC010000023.1, read on the forward strand.
CCAACTATCAAATTCAATATAAATGGAACCTTAAGAGCACATGTATATGCCAAAGATGTAATTTTACACATTCTCTCTTTGATTGGTGTTGACGGAGCCATGTATGCAGCTATGGAATTTTCAGGAGACACCATTAGATCAATGTCCATGGAGTCTAGGATGACCTTATGTAATATGGCTATCGAAGCAGGGGGGAAATCAGGAATAATCGAGCCAGATGAGATTACTCTCAGCTACCTCAAAGCGCACAACAAAGAATCGGACAAAAACAAAAGTTTTGATTACCTGAAATCAGACCAAGGAGCCCGATACCTGAAAGTATATGATATCAATGCGTCAGATATTATACCGATAGTATCTGTTCCAAGCCTTCCCAGTAACGCCAAAAAAGCCTCAGAACTTAATAACATAAAGATCGATCAAGCATACATTGGAAGCTGTACAAATGGCAGATTGGAAGACCTGCAGATAGCAGCCAGGTTCCTGAAAAATAAAAAAATAGCAAAAGGAGTAAGATTGATTGTCGTACCAGCCACTACAGAAATATGGAAGCAGGCAAACAAAGAAGGACTACTTGACATATTTATGGAAGCTGGCGGGACGGTCTCGACGCCTACCTGTGGAGCATGTCTTGGCGGGCATATGGGGATACTTGCAAAAGGAGAGAGATGCATAAGTACAACAAACAGGAATTTTGTAGGACGGATGGGACATCCTGAATCAGAAGTATATCTTGCTTCCCCTGCAACAGCAGCTGCATCAGCGGTGACAGGCCGAATAACCTGCCCACAATTAACAAATGGTGATCAACATGAATAATCATCCAAATAATGATAGTCCGATAGAATCAGATTGCCATAATAATGCTTGTAGCATTGATATAAACAACTTAACGGAAAATAAGGAAATGGATCAAAAAATATATGCGTATGCACATATGTATCCAAAAGATCATATCAATACCGACGAGATCATACCCGCAAGATACCTCAATATGGATAAGGAAGAAGACCTTGCGAAACACGCAATGGAAGATCTAGACTTAAATTTTTTAACTAAAGTAAAAAAAGGAGATGTAATAATCGCTGGTGAAGATTTTGGATGTGGATCATCAAGAGAACATGCAATATGGGCACTTCGAGGTGCTGGAGTACGTTGTGTTATTGCCAAAAGCTTTGCGAGAATATTCTTCAGAAATGCCATAAATAATGGATTCCTTGTTATAGAATGTCCTAACGCCACTGAAATCAAAGACGGATCAAAGGTAGAAATTGATCTAGATTCAGGCACAATAAAATCAGGACAAAGCTACAATTTTAGCCCACTGAGTGATTTTGCAAAAGAACTGATAAAATGTGGTGGCTTGATGAATCATATAAAAAATGATAACAACAAATATGGTAACAACTAATATGGTAACAACTAATATGGTAATAAATAATATGATAGATGAAATGGAAAAAAAACCAAAACAATATAAGATTGCAGTCTTGGCTGGAGATGGAATAGGACCGGAAGTGATGACAGAAGCATTGAAAGTGTTGGAAGCCATATCCAGAAAATATTCATTAGATTTCTCATACACAGAAGCTCTTGTTGGAGGAGCAGCATATGAAAAATATCAATCTCATCTTCCAGAATTTACATTAAATACTTGCCGTAATTCGGATGCCATTCTCTTTGGATCCGTAGGTGGACCTGTTGATGAACAATTGAACGAGAAGTGGAAAGGAGTTGAAGTTAACTCACTCCTAAGCCTCAGAAAACATTTTGGCTTGTTTGCTAATCTTAGACCAGTAAGGCTTTATCCTCAATTGGCCTCTTCAAGCACATTAAGAAGCGACATTGCAACAAATGGATTTGACATACTTATAGTCAGAGAACTGACTGGTGGTATATACTTTGGACAGCCAAAGGGAAGAGAAGGAGCTGGCGACTCAGAGAAAGCATATGACACGATGGTCTACAACAGAATGGAGATCACGAGAATCGCCAAAATTGCATTTGATGCAGCACTTAGAAGAAAAAGGGTCGTACATTCAGTCGACAAGGCAAATGTACTAACGACAATGGTCTTTTGGCGTGAGGTCGTCGAGGAAGTGGCTAAACAGTATCCAGAAGTTTCATATGAACCAATTTATGTTGATAATGCAGCAATGCAATTGACAAAAAGACCATCAGATTTTGATGTAATGCTTTGTGGCAATATGTTTGGAGATATCCTTTCAGACGAAGCAGCAGCAATAGCAGGAAGTATAGGGCTGCTACCTAGTGCCAGCCTATCCGAAAAAGGATTTGGTATGTATGAGCCAAGCGGAGGATCAGCACCTGACATTGCAGGAAAAGGACTAGCTAATCCAATTGCTCAGATATTGAGTGCAGCTATGATGTTAAGATATTCATTTGGTTTAAATAGTGCAGCAGACGACATCGAGACAGCAGTAGATATCTTGATCTCTCAAGGAAAAATACTGACACCAGATCTTGGAGGTAATAATAACACCTCTGAGGTGGGCACAGCAATCACCCAAAATATTATGCAACTTACGGACTATGCAGATTGAGAATTAAAAATTAAATTGGACAGGATTCCATCACTTATTCATTCAAATATTTAATTTATTATTGAAAATCTCGCACTAAAGTGCGGGGTATTTGAATCCCGATGAAACCCTCGCAAGCGAGATTTTCAATACAAAGAAATGCATATGCATTTCTTGTTATAGGTGAAAAAATAATTGTATGAAAAATTTGCAAAATTATGAAGTCAAAAAATTTGATTTTAAAATTTTAACATTCATTAAAAAATTATAGAAGGTGAAAAAAATGGTGAACATAATAAATGATGTTTCGATCTCCCTTATTAAGGGTAAGACAATAGCCGTAATTGGTTACGGTGCACAAGGAAGGGCACAGGCATTATGCATGCATGATTCAGGAATTGATGTAGTTGTTGGACTGAGAGAGAATGGACCCTCATGGCAAAAAGCAAAAGATGATGGACTTAAAGTCGCAACAGTAAGCCAAGCAGTACAAAATGCTGATATAATCCATGTTCTGATCCCAGATGAAGTACAACAGGATGTATATGAAAAAGAGATTCAAGAATACATGTCTGGGAACAAGACATTAAGTTTTAGTCACGGCTTCAATATTGTCTACAAACGAATAGTCCCTCCAGAAAATATAGATGTTATAATGGTTGCTCCAAAAGCTCCTGGAACAGAAGAAAGAAAGCAATATAAACAGGGGTTTGGTGTGCCTGCACTGATTGCTGTCCATCAGGATGCAACTGGAAATGCTAAAAAAACTGCATTTGCAATGGCAAAAGCTTGCGGTTTTTCTAGAGCAGGACTTTTGGAGTGTACATTTGAACAGGAAACATTTGAAGACCTGTTTGGTGAACAGGCAGTACTCTGCGGAGGAGTTGCAGAGCTTATAAAAGCAGGCTTTGAAACACTTACAGAAGCAGGATATCCACCAGAAATGGCCTACTTTGAATGTCTGCACGAGATGAAACTCATTGTCGACCTAATCTATGAAGGAGGAATCTCTAGAATGTATGATGTTGTTAGTAATACTGCAGAGTATGGTGGAAGAACACAGGGCAGGAAGATAATTACAGACGAAACCAAGAAAGCAATGAAAACGATGCTTACCAGAGTTGAGGATGGTTCATTTGCTAAAGAATGGATGGATGAATACAAAAATGGACTGCCCAACCTCGAAAAGATGAGACAAGAAGAGAAAAACCATCCGATTGAAACAGTTGGCAGAGAAATAAGATCTATGTTTAGAAGAAAAGATTAAACATCTAGAAAACAAGATCAAAATTGCATTAGAGAATTGTACTAGATAATTACATATGATAATTACATTAGGGGGACACGTAAGATAATTAAGGGATACATAGGTGAAATACACTAAGGAAATTCATCAGAGAAATACATAGGTGAAATATATCAGGGAAGTACATGAGTGAGATACATAAGGGAATAATATGAGGGGAAATGATGAAGATAAAGACTTACAGTATACAACCACTATCGGATGAGCAGAAGCAAAGGCTCAGATATTTGGGAGAGGCATCTTTTTTTGATTCAGAGGACATCGAAATCCAGGAGTTCCTTGCTCAAGCACATGACGCTGAGATTTTACTCTTAACTAACCGGCTTGGAGGTTACGATCCATTAGAATATACTCACAAATGCAAGTTGATATCACTCACTGCGACTGGATATGAAGTCATAGATGTTAAGAAAGCATCATCGATGGGAATTGCAGTAACTAACGTACCAGAATATTCTGCAGCATCAGTTTCTGAACATGTCTTTGCAATGATATTGGCTTTTGAGCGCAAGATAATTAATGCTCATAAAAGTGTCAGAGATGGTAATTTTGACTTTGTGCCGTTCCAGGGAAATGAACTTCACAGTAAGACCATGGGTATCATTGGTCTGGGAAATATAGGTAAAACAGTCGCTCAAATGTCGAAGGCATTTGGCATGAATGTTATTGTTAACACCAGAACTTCAAATAATGAATATACTAATGTTGATCTTGATACCTTGCTCGCAAAAAGTGATTATGTATCTATACACTTGCCATCCACAAAAGAGACCAGAAATTTTATCTCAGCAGGACAATTTGAAACAATGAAAAAATCAGCTATTTTGATAAATACATCCAGAGGGCAAGTTGTCGACGAAACAGCACTAATCCAATCACTTAGCGATCGAAGAATAAGGGGTGCATGCCTCGATGTATTGAATCCTGAACCACCAAAAAAAGATAATCCTCTGTTCAAAATGGATAATGTATTGATAACACCGCATTGCGCTTTCAATACAAAAGAAGCATCAAGAAGATTGAATGATATTGCGATTGATAATATTGAAGCTTATATCAATGGAAAACCTCAGAACCTGCTGGAGAATTAAAAATCATGATTAAAAACATAATCTGAACACATAATCAAAATACAGTATGAAAAAGCAATATCAAAATGCAGTATCAAAATGCAGTATGGTATACTGGGAACACATTACTTACCAAGAAAAAAGTAGAAACGTGGTAAAATATTACAAAATATAGGTGTACAAATGGAAAAAATGAATCCAAGCGATGTTTTAAAAAATGGAATTGAAACCTTGCCGCACAGATCGTTACTCCGTGCTACTGGTATGAAAGATGAAGATTTCAAAAAGCCATTCATAGGAGTTGCAAACAGCTACACAAATATTGTTCCAGGTCATATTCACCTAAATAAGTTAACGAACGAGGTAAAGAAAGGAATAAGGGATGCAGGAGGCGTGCCTTTTGAATGGGGAGTCCCTGCAGTATGTGATGGCATGGCTATGCATGTTGAAATGCGGCTCAGTCTTCCGTCGAGGAATCATATTGCTGACAATATTGAGATAATGGCTCTTTCACATAGTATTGATGGTTGGGTGGGAGTTACAAACTGTGATAAGATAACACCTGGGATGCTTATGGCATCAGGCAGGCTTAACCTACCTGCAGTTATTCTTACAGGTGGACCTATGAAAGCTGGTAAGTCAGTATCATCTGACGGGATAGAAAAAACCTATGATCTTATAAGCTGCTTTGAGGAGGTTGGTCGGAACAAATCAGGTCAACAATCGACTGCGAAGGAACTCGACACGCTTGAAAAATGTAGTTGTCCTGGAGAGGGATCATGCGCAGGTCTGTTTACAGCTAATTCAATGGCATGCATGACCGAAGTATTGGGTCTTAGTCTACCTGGATGTGCAACAGCACTGGCAGATTCAGAATTGAAGACTAAGCAAGCATATGAGACTGGTAGGAAAATAGTCAAACTTGTCAAAAAAGGTATCCGCCCTAGGGATATGGTTACTGAAGGCTCCTTTCATAATGCAGTGATGGCTGATCTTGCAATTGGTGGATCCACTAATACTGTACTGCATCTCCCAGCTATAGCAAAAGAATTCAATATTGACCTCAAATTACAGTTATTTGACCAACTCTCAAAAACCACTCCAAATATATGTAAAATTCGCCCAAGTGGACCCTATTATATGGAAGATCTTGATAAATCTGGAGGGGTTCAGGCTGTCCTGTTCAGATTACAGCAAAGACTCCTGCCCGCAAAGACTGTCTATGGAGATATTCAGGATGCTTTATCAAAACCACTTGATGATAACGTAATTCGACCCCTAGATGATCCATACTCTGAGCAGGGTGGAATCGCAATACTTAGAGGAAATATCGCTGACCGCTCAGTTATTAAACAGAGTGCAGTCTCTTCAGAGATGATGTATCATAAGGGTTCTGCTTTAGTTTTCAATACAGAAAAAGATCTGTTGTCAGCTATAGAAAACCAGATAGTTAAAGAGGGCAATGTAATTGTGCTTAATTATCTTGGATGGAAAGGAGCACCAGGTATGCCTGAAATGCTAACACCAACAGCTGCGATAATGGGTGCTGGATTTAAAAGAGTAGCTCTTATTACCGACGGTAGATTTAGCGGAGGAACAAGGGGACCTTGTATTGGTCATATTGAACCCGAAGCATATATGGGTGGTCCTATAGGCAAGATTATCGACGGTGATATCATTGAGATAGATGTCCCAAACAGGAAATTGAATGTTCTGTCTGACATCAAGAATAGACCATCAAACCCCCCAGATAGGAAGATGAGTCCGATTCTGAGACGAATCAGGGATAGAGAGTGAAAACTTTACTTCAACATCATTTTTATATATCATTAGCTTAAACTTTCCATTATGAAAGAGAGATTACTTCTTCATCTATGCTGGCCAAAGGCTTCATATGAGATAGTTAAGCAACTTAGCGACAAATATGATGTAACCACCTATTTTTACAATCCAAATATCGAATCAGAAGAAGAATATAAGAAAAGATATAATGATGCTATCGAATTAGGTAGGTCTACTAAGCATATTGAATTTAATGATGATGCATTTCAGACTGCCATTGCAAAATTTGAAATAAGTGATTGCAATTGTCAAAGATGTCTTGAATGTTATTCATTGAGGATAGAAAAAACAATAATCAGAGCAGTTGATGATGGTTATAATTGTGTTGCAACAACATTATCTGTTATTCCGGGCAAATCTGCAGAATTGATAAATGCAATAGGCATGGATATATCATCCAAATATGGAATTATCTTCATTGAGTCAGATTTTAGTGAAATTGCATCCGGAAAATATGACTACTGCGGTTGCACTTGTTCAAAGACTAGAGATGCATAGCTGACAGAGCTGTCTTCTGGACCACCAAGAATGTCTGAAGATGTATAATAATTAAGAAGGGTTGTTTTGTATTTATTGATTGACTTTAACATTAGATAAATCGGAAGATATCCGCATATCGTCATCCTGTTTTCTGTTATGAAATCTAAAAATCCTTCAGTATCGCCTTTCTTGATGTATGCAATGGCGTCCATATCAATCTCTTCGATCCTCCTGCGGAAATCGTCTTCAAAAGGTGAATATCCGTATCCATAACCATAATGTGTAAAATCTGAACTTGCCACCACACAGTCCGTATCCCAATCTAGGACTTTCGAAAAAGACTCTGAGATTTCAGCCATATTACGCATTGACGAGATAATAATTGGAACAATCTTAGCTTCTGGAAAGAAATATTGAATAAAAGGCAACTGTACCTCCAAAGAATGTTCAAGAATATGAGCCACGCTGTCTTCGACAATAGGCGTATTATTTATAATTTCATCTGCCACCTTTAAATCAACCTTACATTCACCAAGAGGAGTTAAATAACTGTCCTTAATAAGAGAAGTCCTGCCTCTCCCAGTGTGATTTGGAGCAAGTACGATGAATGTTTTTACATTACGGTTCTTTTTGATTGTATTATATACTAGAGCGGCACCAGGACCAGATGCCATGTATCCAGCATGTGGAGATATTGCACCAATTATCTTCCCATTAATCTGCTGATCCGTCACTGAGAAATCACTATTTATGCATTTCTTGATTTGTAATACTAACTCATCCTTATTCTTAGAATAGAATCTTCCTGCTACAACTGGTTCTCTCATAAATAGAGGCAGATAATCCTAATATATATTATTTATTATTAAAATATTATTTATTATTAAAAATAAATCATGCTGAAGAATCTTGAGATGATGATGTTGCAAATAAAGAAGACTGAAAGCCCCACAATAAGGAATAATGGTACCTTGTAGATATCCTCTTTTATATTGCCTTTGACTATCGAATTAACTATCAATGCGCTAATTATGCTGGTAATTGAGATATTAATTATTGAAAATATGAAAAATATATTGCTGTTAAAACTCTCTATATCAGGATTGATTATTGAGTTTTCCGGAATTTTTAGTGTTGAAAACATCTGAATCATGACATTAATCAGCTCACCACCAAGAGAGTATAAAACCGGAGCAGCAAGAACAGCTGCAAAAGTGATGAAAATGATATAAGTCGAAACATTTGAATTGATCTCCTTTCGGATGATATTCCTCTCAGATATATCTTGTGCAATCTTATCAAGTACTGGTGATAGTTTACTCCCAGTTCTCATACTTTCACTAATGAGTGCTATCGATCGTCTGAGTATTTTTGAATCATATTTATCTGTCAGATCTTCAAGTGCTGATTTCAAGCTCTGCCCACTCATGGCTTTCTTGGATGTATTACCCATCTCTTTTGATAATAATCCAAACCTCTTTCTGGATGAGAATAGTAGTGCTTCTTCAATATTCATTCCAGCTGCAAGATTTGAACTGGTTATTTGAAGGAATAGAGGGAGGAATAATTCTATCTCTTTTCGTCGATTGTATTTATTATATTCAATTACGGACATAAAGCCGAACATCATGAGTTCTTTCATTAAGAAAAATCCGATAATTAGCCCAATAAATAGCCAAATACTGTATTCAATATATGTAAGCGCAATTAGGCAGACAAATAGATAAACAACGACCGATGAGAAAAGGATAGAATATTTGTAGTATTTCACAGGTTTCTTAAAACCCGCCTGTTTAAGTGAAACTCTCCAGATATCTTCGTTTATCTCGACTTCCCTGTCCTTTTCAATTTTTTTAATATCCTTCTCGAGTTTCTTGTCAAACGCCATTCTATTAACTCTCTTATGCTAATTTATTTTTTATATCCGCATTGATTATTTTCGCATTGATTATTAATATTCAATTGAAGGCCTAATTGATCTGATGATTGAAAGGAATAATAGCTGAACAAATAAAATGAAAATACTCATTGAGATTATAATAATTGTGCCATAGTTTATGCCTACAAAAGCTTGCATAATCATGAACATAGTAAGTCCAATGGAGGGAAATATTACAGCTATTATCATATAGAACATTGCAACAGGATTTAGTTTGCCTCCAAACATCTTAATCTCAATGTGTTGTTCTCTTACAACATTATTGATTATGTGGTCTACAGCGTCAGCCACATTCGATCCGGTCCTTAGACTGTTGTGAATTTGATATAAAATAAGCCTGAAATTCTCTGATGGCGAGTCAATAATCGCATTTTCAATTGCGTTCTCAATGCTGTGACCTAAGTCAATCGCTTCAACAATCTCACGAAAGTACTTGCCGATGAATTTAAAGTTTCTTGAAATATTAAGCATCGCATCATACAGATCAATACCTGAATCCAGCTCAATTGCCAGAAACCTCCCTGCAAAGATAATATCCTGGTTTATCTCCTTATCATGCTTATTAATGTAAATCTGTGGTATATTGACGAAATATGTCACGAAAATACCAAAAGAAACTGCAAAAGCAATAGGGTAAATAATTATATTGATCTTTAGCCAGGACTCAATAAATAAGAACAGCACAACAGTGATTACAGCACTCACCATTAATGACATGAACATGATTTCCTCGACGAACTTGTGTCTGGTTTTGTTAATTCTGGCTCGTCTGAGAGTAACTTTTAGGTCAGGAAATAGATCCTTTAATTTGCTTATAAAATAGTCCTTCATTTTATTTGTTTGAGGAGGTTTTTTCTGTCAGTATAATACTCGGCAATAATCATCCCGACATCTTCGACTGAAAAAAGTTTCTTCTTGACCATATACGTCAACACTTTATTTCGGATCTTCAGATCCTTCTTAAGTTGAGTCTCGTCATATCCAGAAAATAACTTAATTAATTTGAACAAACGCTTAGAATTACCAATCTTTTTCAGTTTATCTGCTTTAGGATCATATTGGTATAGAATATTATAATCCCCTCCTTCCAGAATCTCAGCAATTTGGAAAGTTCTCCTTGATCCAATCCTTCTGTTCCTAAACTGTACAATTATCAATCCAAGACCAGATATGACCGAATCTGGTATCATAAGAGGAGCATTCTTAAGTCTTGTGATGCTCTCAACGACATCATTGGCATGAAAGGTTGAATAGACACTGTGACCGGTGTTGATTGCAGCAAACAAGGTCTCTGACTCTTCTTTTGTCCTAACTTCACCAACAACAATCCTGTCTGGTCTCATCCTAAGAGAATTATTCAATAAATCCAGCATCGCTACTCCTCCCTTACCTTCAACATTGGAGAGTCTTGTAGCCATAGGGACCCAGTGACAATGAGATGGCAGCTGAACTTCCCTTGTGTCTTCGATTGAGATAACCCTTTGATTTGGCGGGAAAAGGTCAGAAATAACATTTAACATACTGGTCTTGCCGGATGCAGTACCACCGACAACAAGACAGCTGAATTCATATTCCACAGCCATCCATATCAGACTTGCAGCTTCTATTGATAGTGTATTTGATTCTATAAAAGATGTGACAGTCCACGGATCTCTACGGAATTTCCTTAGAGTAAAAGTGTTTCCCCTTGTTGATATTGGATATAATGTTGAATTAAGACGATCTCCATTTTCAAGGTTTGCGTCCATCATTGGATGAGCAATAGTAATCTGTCTACCAACTTTCCTTCCGACAGTGACAGCGAAATGTTTAATCTGTTCCTCATCAGTTACATACTGATCGCTTTTTAGCCAACCATACTTGTCATGAAAGACCCATATCGGCTCATTTGCATTATTGATTGCAATCTCTTCGAGCATTGGGTCATCGCTGATAATCTCCAGAGTGCCAAGACCTAAACTTCTTTGAACCAAGAAGGTTACAAAGAACTTTCTTGTATCATCATCAATAGTTGGAAAGTACTTATCCACCAGCTTGCTAATCACATCCCTGTATTTTGCTTCAACAATATTTCCTTCTTTCTCAAAAATATCAAAAGAACCAATTGTAGTCTCTTCAATTATCTTATCTCTTATCTTATCAAGAATTATTAAAGAATGTCTGCTAATCTTAGTTATTGAAATGTCGTATAATCGGACAAACTCCCCTTTTTTGGAGAAAATCCTTACTTTTATTGGAATCCCTGAAGATTGATACGTATATTCCTCGATAATCTTCACGCCGGATGGAATATTATCTATTAAATTCTCTCCGCTTAATCCCCCCTCTTTTTCTTCCTTCATGTTTCTTTGAATACTTTATGAAGGTTTGTAATCTCCTGCTTAAATTCTTCTTTCTTTTTGTTAATCTTATGGAGCTGCTCTTCAAGTGTCTTTAAATGTTTTTTATAACTTTTTGATCCTGTCTTCTTGAATGCAGTTTCCCTCTTAACCAGATCCCTCAAATGATCTTCTAAGTAAATCCTATCTGTATCTATCTTTTCAATAAGTTTTTTCATATCTTTTTTCTTAGCAAACATCTTCTTAAGGTAAGCACTTATCTTCTTCTTATCTGATTCCTTGACATCCAGACCTGAGATTTTACCAATCATGTCCTTTTCAGCTTTTAAGATCTTATCATTATATTTACTTCCCTTGGACATTAATCCTTCAATTTGTGTCTTTTCGGACTTAATATTATCCTCAACTCTTTTTGCAAGATTGTTTAATAACCCAATATGCCTCTCCGTATTAGATATCTTCTGATCCTCTTTCTTCACTCTGGCGTCCAGACTATGTACCAGATTTGTCAACTGTCCAAGATTCTTTTTAATGTTCTCTTCTTCATTCTTCAGAATACTTATTTCGTCTTTTTCTTCCTTGACTGCTGTCTTTTCTTTGTCCATTTCTGAAAGCAGATCCTTATATCTTTTCTGTTCCTGGCTAAGTTTTGCATTGAGGATGTTCAGATTTTTCTTAAACCCATATCTCTTACTATGGATTCTATCATTAACTGCCATCTGATCTTCTTCAGTCTTGCTGATTATCTTCAACTCTTTGCCCAAGGCCTTGACATCATCATCAACATACTTCTTGAAAATGTGTATTTCTTCCTTAAATGTTGACAGTTCTTTGTCTTCCTTATCTATTGTCGATAATAATTTATTGACCTTAGTATCGACTTTCTTAGATGTAACTTCATGTTTCTTTTTAAGCTGTGAAATCTGTTTGGAAACCAGTACCCTAGGTTTTAGAAATATCCTCGATAGACCATATTCTATTGATATGATTTGCTCCTCCTCAAGAAGATTGGCCCAGTCAAGAATCATGTCCCGGGATAGATTAAGTTGCTTGGCAGATTCTGATGCCGAAATTCCATTTGATTTATTGATTAGCTCGACGAGCCGATCAACACCGGTCTTAATGACCTTTAAGTCTTTTGGCATAAAGTTTTTATTATATTGGTATTTAAAAAACTTTTGTTGCCTTTCAGTCAAGTAGACCTCCCAGAACTGTTAATACCATAATTAAGAACAGTTCATGTCTGAAATGTTCTGTGGAAATTCAAAAGAAGTATTGAATGTCAAAATCCTGCCTAAAGAAACATCGCTTGAATTTACAGTCATATTCACGACAACTACATAATTGGCAATATTATCATCAATTACTGCATCCATTAACACAATATCCTGATCAAAATCCAGACCAGAATATGAACTCAACTGCGCAAATTCAGATCCAATCTCAGATATTCCAAGATAATTAGGAAGATTTGAACCATTTGCAGTGCCAAAAACAAAAGCTTCTTCAAACAGTTTGTCGTAATTATCAATAAAAGTGCAGTTTGATACAACACCAATATTATAACCTATCAATACAATACTCTTGTTGACTTCATCTGAATACCTAGACATGATAGACTCAATAATACGTGATTGAATAATTGGATCGGGATTAACAGAGATTACCTGAATGCTATATGCTGTGAGGATTATTGTAACCAAAACGAACGCCATCAGAGAATAAAAGATAGCTTTTTTCTCAGTTTTTTGCAATCTCCAATGAAATCCGTATTTCCTCAATAAATTTGCTTTATCCATATCCTTTTCAATCCCGATGATTCTATATACTTACCTGACTTGAATTGTACACTATCAATTATTGACGTGCTAATATTCTTTGACATATATATACCATAATCTTTTGAATAAATTAAATCCCTGTCAATATATACTTCAATACTGTTCTCTATACTGAATTTTTGGTTTAATATAATGTCAACAAAATCACTCAAATCTGAGGACTCACCATGTTCATATAAATAGAGCATTTGCTCTGTTAATGTATAATTTTCATGAATATCATTTACTTCATCCATTAGATACTCCCTGAATTCCTCGTCAAAGTCATGAATCTTATATTCTGACATCACACCAAGCATCCCATTCATAGGATAAAATCCTGAATTACTGTCGTCGTCGAATGATATTATGAATAGGATTGCAGCCGATATGATTAAGAATGCAATGAGTGCGTCAAGAGAGAAAACTATTCCTTTATTCATTATACCCTTGCTTATTCTTTTTTCCCTTACCATCTTACAACATGAGCTTTGACAATTTCATTATTATGAATAAAATAATCTGAGAATTGCACAGCATCATCCCCTATATTATTTGGAAGCATGAAATTAACATGATTGTTCAATAGCTCCCTAAAGATCAACCTGTCTGGTTCAACAGGAAAAAAAAGTGCCCTATAATCACTGGATTCAATCAAGCAGGAAGCATCTTTTCCGTCGGAATAATGACTAAAGACTGTGCCATTACAATCATAATATATCGCGCTCTGCTCGATCTCTGATTCTAACGGTAAAGATATTAATTCATCTTCATAATCAAATGTTGCATTCTGCAGACTGGATCGATAATATATGGAGACATTAAATAACTCATCGTCAACATCAAATATCCTGCCTAGAAATACATAAGAAACCTTAAATCTGGATAAATTAGCACGAAAAGAATTGACATCACTAATATTTGTATCTGAGAATATAATGAGACTTACATCATCACTGTTGAAAGACGCAAATTGATTAATATGAAACTGTTGATAAATTCCAAAATCCAAATCCGGACAATCATCGAGACCATAAAAACATACAATTTTTTTTAAATTAATATCCGTACATTCTGAGGTATCTCCACCCATGATTGCTGTACCATTAACACTAATAATCCGATTGTGAGGATCTGTTAAATATAGGACACTATTTTCTGCAGAGAAAGATAAAAAATCTTCATCATTTAATTTAAAATTATTATCATTTATCGAGTGGAAGCTCTCGAAAGCTCTTTCTGGGAGTTGAAAATTTGTCTTATTATTGTTCATGACCTGAACAAGCATAATCAAAGCAACAATAATTATCAATATACTTATCATAAAGTCTACACTTAAATATTGGGACTTACGGATTAAGCAGAACTTGCCCATTTTGCTTTACCAGAATATTTTCGCCCGGATGAAGATTGTCTATTACTGTAACATTCTGGATGCCTCTCGTAAAATTAGACTTTTCATTTAAGATAACAACCTCACTTGCTTGGATCATAATGGTTGACTGAACAGAGTCCAGTCTTCCCTGACTAATACTGAAAACACGTGTATATCCGTCCATGGCTGTATGAGCAAGATCTACCTCCCTGCTGATCGAATCAACAATATCTTGTTTGATCCTATCTTCCCTTATATTTGTCACTTCAACAATCTTAGTCGAAACAACAACCATGATTCCTGCCGTAAATGCCAACAGAACAACTACTAGAATAAGAAATTCAAGTGCTATCTGCCCCTTTTTTACCATAAACTCACTACCCCATTATTGTTGACAATTCGAATCACCGACGGTGAGCCCACAATTTTAACATCAATATCAACATCACAATAAACACTAATATTACCTATATCACTTTTTTGCATATATAAATAATTATTGGAATAAAAAATAGAAGAGTAATCCTCTTTTATTGAATATAATTCACTGGAACCGTCACCTGTTATGAGTATCCTATCTGCATCTTCCACGATCTCAGTGAGGATCTTTGAATATGCATATTCATTGCTACGCCTTTCAAGATCACTGATTGAAGAAAAAAGGAACTTAAAACTGGGTAGGAGTAAAAACATACCTAATACTATGATAATAAACAATTCAATTGAAACCTGACAGCGGTTTCCAGTAACTCTGATTTTCCTCATTTTTTATTTTTTGGCATAATATTTTAATGTTTGCACAATATTAACATAATATAATATTTAACATATTATAAATTATTTGTGATAATTCGCTTTTATGATAGGGTTGTCAGTTCAATTACTATCTGTATAGTACCGAAATTACGTAACATATACCTATATTCTAAAGAACAACAATTTCTCAATCTTCTATATAAAGAAAAACGATTAATTAGCAATCATAGTTTTTTGCCAAAAATGTTACTTAATATTGTGGCACTTGCT